>JBMUAP010000063.1:0-10477 GCA_049454155.1 Blastocatellia bacterium | reverse complement strand
GGCTGGTCAGAAGTAATTGGTCGATCAAGGATCGGGGGGCCGGGCCGAACACGGGCCTCGTGCCCCCCTTTTCATTGGATTATTCTTGGAAGAGGGGGATCTTGCGGAGAGAGCGGGTCCCCCTCTGACCGAGCAGGATACGGGATGACAGGTTCGTTTCTCCCACTCTCACGTGAGGTGGCCGAACAACTCCGGGAGCAGGTTCGTCGTCTGCTGGTGCAGGTCGACGAGTTGCGAGCACAGGGAGTGGCACAGGGGACGTCACTCAGCCAGTGGATGCCGGCCATCGACTTGGCGGAGGTGTCTGGAGTCATTCTGGTCCGGGTGGAGTTGCCCGGGGTCGACCCGGCTCAGGTTCGACTCTCCTTGACAGACGAGGGGCTCCGCATCGAAGGGCGCAAGGATCGCCCCAACCTTTCGACACACAACCCGGGGAATGAAGGGCCGCCGCTGCGCTTTCTCTGCCTGGAACGGGCATATGGAGCCTTCCACTTTTCGATCGGACTGAGGTGGCAGATCGATCCGACGCGAATCACCGCGCGAATGGAGGAGGGGATCCTGGAGATCCGACTTCCCCGTGTCGGCCACGATGGCCAACCGATCTCGATCCCGATCCAATCTTGAGACGCGGATGGAGATCGCTCGCGCCTCCTCCCGCTCTATACCATTGACAAGCCGGTGGGAGCTTGGTCGCCGGCCACTCCCGCTCCTGGAAAGACCCAGACCAAACTTATGTCGATACAGATACCAGACCCGGAAGTTCTCCTGCCTGAAAACTTGACGAGCGAGGAGCCCTTGCGAATTCCCGAGATGCTGCCGGTCCTCCCGTTGCGTGACATCTCCATCTTCCCGTTCATGATCGTTCCGCTCTTTGTCAGCCGGGAACGCTCAATCCGCGCCGTCGATCAGGCACTCGCCGAGAATCGAATGATCCTCTTGACGGCCCAACGGGATGGCAACAAGGAGGAGCCAAGCGGGGAGGATCTCTACCAGATTGGGACCGTTGCCATCATCATGCGGATGCTCAAGCTCCCGGATGGGCGGATCCGGATCCTGGTGCAAGGGATCTCGCGAGCGCGCCTCCACTACGTCGAGGAGCGCGACCGGCATCTGCAGGCGCGGATCGAGGAACTCAAGGAAGAGGCCCCGCCGCCTTCTCTCGAACTGGAAGCGCTGACCCGCAACATTCGCTCGGCGATCGAGAAGGCGATCAGCCTCGGCAAGAACATCTCGCCGGAAGTGATGGCGATCATCACCACCGTCGAGGACCCCGCACGCCTCGCGGACCTGGCGGCGTCCAATATCGACCTGGGGGTTGAAGAGGCCCAGTCGATCCTCGAAACCGTCGAGGTCCTGCCGCGACTCCACCGCGTCAACGAGTTGCTCGCCAAGGAGATCGAGGTCCTGACCGTCCAGCAGGAGATCAATACCCAGGCCAAGGGGGAGATCGACCGCTCCCAGCGCGAGTTCTACCTTCGCCAGCAGCTCAAAGCGATCCAGCAGGAGCTGGGCGAAGGCAATGAACTTGCCGAAGACATCATGCAATACCGGGAGAAGATGGCGAAAGCCAAGATGCCGAAGACGGTCGAGGAGGAGGTCGAACGCCAGCTCAAGAAGCTCGAACGGATGCACCCCGACGCCGCCGAGACGGCGACCCTGCGCAATTGGCTCGACATCATGGTGGCCCTGCCCTGGTCGAAAGCCTCGAAAGAGAACCTCGACCTCAAGAAGGCCCAAGCAATTCTCGACGAGGACCACTATGGGTTGGAGAAGATCAAGGAGCGGATCCTCGAAGCGCTCGCCGTGCGCAAGATCAAGGAGAAGCCGAAGGGGTCGATTCTCTGTCTGGTGGGCCCTCCCGGCGTCGGCAAAACCTCGCTGGGACGGTCGATCGCTCGCGCCGTCAATCGGAAGTTTATTCGCCTCAGCCTGGGGGGCGTCCACGATGAGGCCGAGATTCGTGGCCACCGACGCACCTATGTCGGCGCCATGCCGGGTCGCGTCATCCAGGCCATCCAGCAGGCGGGGACCAACAATCCCTTGATCATGCTCGACGAGATCGACAAGGTCAGCTCCGATTTTCGGGGGGACCCCTCCTCCGCTCTCCTCGAAGTGCTCGACCCGGAGCAGAACAATTCCTTCCGCGACAACTATCTCGGAACACCATTCGATCTGTCGAATGTCATGTTCATGACTACGGCCAATGTCTTGGAGACGATCCAGCCCGCGCTGCGCGACCGCATGGAGGTTCTCCGGCTGGCGGGGTACACCGAAGAGGAGAAGCGGAAGATTACGCGACGCCACCTCTTGCCCAAACAACTCGACGAGAATGGCGTCACGGAGAGCCACCTCGCCATCACGGACGAGGCGATCAGTGACATCATCGTTCGGTACACACGCGAGTCAGGGCTGCGGCAACTCGAACGGGAGATCGCAACGATCTGCCGGAAGATCGCTCGGCGGGTGGCGGAGGGTGACGCAGACCTCGTCACCGTGACCTGCGACAACCTGCGCCAGTTTCTCGGCGTGGCCAAGATTGAACCGGAAGAGATGCTCCACCGCGACGAGGTTGGAGTGGCCACCGGCTTGGCGGTGACCGCGACGGGCGGCGATATCCTCTTCATCGAAGTGATCACGATGAAAGGAAAGGGGCAGCTCCAACTGACGGGTCAGCTCGGAGAGGTCATGCGCGAGTCGGCGCTGGCGGCCTTCTCCTATGCCAAGGCGCACGCTGTGGAACTTGGCATCGATGAAGAGATGCTCACCCGGACGGATCTGCATATTCACATTCCGGAAGGAGCGATTCCGAAGGACGGGCCCTCCGCCGGCATCACCATGGCGACAGCGCTCATCTCGGCACTCTCCAATCGCGCTGTACGCAATACGGTTGCCATGACCGGAGAGATCACGCTTCGTGGTGAAGTGTTGGCGATCGGGGGGGTCAAAGAGAAGGTGCTGGCTGCGCACCGTGCCAAGATTCGCAAGGTCATTCTCCCGGCCCAAAACCGGAAGGATTGGGAGGAGATCCCCGAAGAGCCGCAGAAGGAGATGGAGTTTGTCTTCGTCGATCACGTCCAGCAAGTCTTCGCCGAGGCGTTGCTGCCGATTGCCGGAGAAGCGCCAGTCGCACCGCTTCCCACCCCCCCTGAGCCAACGGCGGAAGTTACCGCTCCGCCGCAGCGGAGGCGCGGACGCCCGCGGAAAGCAGAGGGTGCCCCCGCTGGGCCAGCGGTCGAGGTGACGACTCCCCCCCGGCGTCGACGTGGCCGCCCCCGTAAAGCGGAAGCCGCTCCCCCTCCACCATCGGTGGCCTCCCTCCGAAAGGCGGCGGATCAGCCAAGCCCGCGTCGACGGGGCCGTCCCCCTGGAAGCGGCGCCTCCAGTAACAGGCGCAAGAAGGGGAAGGGCTAGAAAGCCTGAGCCCTCCCCCCTCTTGCTGATTTACTTGTGCAGTGTTCCCAGGACTTGGTCGAAAGTTTCCAGGGCAAAATCGCATTGTGCCTCGTTGATGACGAGCGGTGGAGAGAGTCGGATGGTGCTCACCCCACAGGCGATGACCAACAGGCCGCGGCGATAACACTCGAGTTCAAAGCGGTCCCGCTCCTCGATGGCGGGCTCTTTAGTCTGGCGATCCTTGACCAGTTCGATCGCCAGCATCAACCCCTTGCCGCGCACATCGCCGATCAGGGAATGCTTGCGCTGCAATTCCCGCAACCCGTCGAGCAGACGATCTCCCAACTCGGCGGCCCGAGCGACGAGCCCCCCTTCGAGGAGTTCAATCGTCGCGAGAGCGGCGGCAATCGCCACCGGATTCCCCCCAAAGGTCGAGGCGTGCGCGCCCGGAGTCCAGTTCATGAGGTCTGCCCGGGCAATCGTCACGCTCAAGGGCATTCCCGAGGCGATCCCTTTCGCCGAGGCGAGGAGGTCTGGGACGAAGTCGAAGTGCTCTGAGGCATACATCTTCCCGGTCCGCCCCATGCCACACTGAACCTCATCGGCGATGACCAGCACACCGTAGCGATCGGCGATCGATCGCAGCGTCTGGAGAAATGACGGCGGAGGCACAAGGTAGCCCCCTTCTCCCTGCACCGGCTCGACGACGATCGCCGCGCACTCCTCCGGCGGAACCGTCGTCTGGAAGAGAACTTCCTCGACGACACGTGCGCAGTGGGGTCCCTTCGACTCGAAGGCGCCACACGTCTCTGGGGTCAGGTTATAAGGACAACGGTAGCAGTTGGCGTAGGGAATATGGGTCACGTCGAGCGCTTGACGCCCAAACCCCGCACGCTGCTTGGCCTTACTGGCGGTCAAGGAGAGGGCTCCAACAGTCCGCCCGTGAAAGGACCCAAAGAAGGCGATCAGTTTCTGCCGTCGTGTCGCGTGAAAGGCGACCTTGACTGCCCCTTCGACGGCTTCCGCCCCTGAATTCCCGAAATGGACCCGCTTCGGGGCATCTCCCGGTGCCAGCTGATTGAGCTTCTCCGCCAATGCCGGCAACTGTGGATAGTAAAAATCGGCGGCACAGATATGCAGAAACTCTGCCGCTTGCCGCTGAATCGCCTCGACTACCCGGGGATGGGCGTGCCCCGTCGAACAGACCGCGACCCCGGCATTGAGATCGAGAAAGAGGTTCCCATCCGGATCCTCGACCATGGCTCCGGACCCTCGCTGCATGACGAACGGATAGGCCCGCGTATAGGACGGCGAGACATACCGGTGATCCTGCTCAATAATCGCCTGCGATCGTGGCCCGGGAAGCGGGGTTCGCAGAACAGGCAACTGCACACTCTCGGTGGGTGTCGACATCGCTCAACTCTCCTTTCGACCTCCCCCTCCTCACGACCTCACGGGCCGTGCCAAGCCCACGGAAATAGACCTGACCATCCATCGGGTCTGTTTGCCGCAGGCTTGAGCGGCCGCATTCGCGGGAGGGAGATGCCTCTCTCTTCTTTGACTGGTTGGATGAAGCTCCGCCCATCCTGCGATAGGGGGGGAGCAGGAGAGACAGGGTCAGCAAGGGCTAGTCGCCGAAGAGGTCTTCGCGAATCGAGGTTGGAAGGGACCAATCAGAAGAAAAATAGAAGGGGCGCATCGCGGAATCTTCTCCAAAGCTCCCCCAGAACCATCTGCGGGGTGGCCGTCATCGCTTATCGTTTACGCCAGCGCACTCCGTCCCGCGTATCCTCGAGCAGGATGCCGCGGGCGAGGAGGTGGTCCCGGATCTCATCGGACCGGGCGAAGTTGCGTGCCTTCCGGGCCGCTTGTCGCTCCTCGATCAGTGCTTGAATCTCACTGTCGAGCAGCTCTGACGTGACGTCTCCGAAGATATTGAAGACGGAATCGAAGCGGGCCACTTGCGCGAGCAGGGCCTGCCGGTCCGCCTCCGTCAGCGGGGCACGCGCGAGAGACCCATTCGTCTCCCGCACAAAGTCGTGGATGGCGGCGAGGGCCTCGGCCGTGTTGAGGTCGTCATTCATCGCCGCCTCAAACTTGGTCCGCGCACGTTCGATCAAGTCCGCGAAATGGGCCGTCTCGCCCTCCTCGGAACCCGTTTCGATCTCAGTCAATCGGCGCCGAAACTCATTCAACCGCGTCACCGTGCTGCGCGCCCCCTCCAGCCCCTCGAGGGTAAAGTTGAGCTGCTTGTGATGGGGAGCAGAGAGGAGGAGATAGCGGATCGCCCGCGGCGGATACCCTTTCGCCACCAGGTCGCGGAAGGTGTAGAAGTTGCCCTTCGACTTCGCCATCTTCTCGCCGTTGACCATGAGGAATTCAGCGTGCACCCAGTAACGGACAAAAGGGTGGCCCGTCGCGCCTTCCGATTGGGCAATCTCGTTTTCGTGGTGGGGGAAGACGAGATCGATCCCGCCGAGATGAAGATCGAAGCTCTCTCCAAGCGCCTTCATCGACATCGCCGAGCACTCGATATGCCACCCCGGACGGCCTTCCCCAAGTGGAGTCTGCCAGGAGGGCTCTCCGGCTCGTGCGGCCTTCCAGAGCACAAAATCCCGCGCATCCTCCTTGGTGTACTCGTCTGCATCGACGCGCTCACTGGCCCCCGCCTGATTCCCCTCCAGGTTGATCCCTGAGAGCTTGCCATAGCCGGGGAAGGTCCCGATCCGATAGTAGGTCGATCCCTCTGCCTGGTAGGTGTGTCCGCGCTCCGTCAGCCGCTCGATCAAGGCAACCATCTCCGGGATGTGGTCCGTCGCCCGCAAGACCTCCTCCGGGCGTTCCGCGCCCAGTGCGTCGAAGTCTTCAAAAAAGTAGGCGAGGTAGCGGTCTGTGTACCCACGCAGCGTCTCGTGCTGCTCCATCGAACGCTGGATGATCTTGTCATCCACGTCCGTGATGTTCATGACGTGATGCAACTCGTACCCAAGGTACTTCAGATAGCGCCGCAGCAGATCGGAAAAGAGAAAGGTCCGGAAATTGCCAATGTGGGCGTAATCGTAGATGGTCGGCCCACAGACGTACATTCTGACGCGTGGTGGGTCGAGAGGCTGAAAGGGTTCAAGGCGCTTGGTCAGGGTATTGTATAAATTGAGCATGTCTTCATCCGTGCTGCCCACGTCATCCGACGCAGACTCGTCAAGCGCAATAGTGTAGAAAGCCCCATCGACCTTGTCAAATCCGCACTCCTGGAAGTTCCGGGGGCTCTGGCTGGCAGCGATGGTAGGTCACGGACGAGAAAAGGCCCTGCCCGGAGATTGGACAGGGCCTTTTGCTGGAGGGGCAAGCCCGAACGCGCTGGCGATCAGACCTTGACGACATTCTCCGCCTGCAACCCTTTCGGTCCGTTCATGACTTCGAACTCGACCTCATCGCCTTCCTCGAGGCTCTTGAATCCCTCGGCACGGATCGAAGTGTAGTGCACGAAGACATCCTCCCCATCCTGCCCAAGGGAGATGAACCCATACCCCTTGGAATTATTGAACCACTTGACCTTACCCTGTTGTCTCTCTGCCATATTGAATGTACCTCCTAAAATCGACTCAGGAACCTGCTGAAACCAGCCTGTTGGGTTAAGCTGATGTCCCGCTCACTCAGTGCTCGTCGCCAAAATCCAGATCCCTGTGGACGTGACTCTTCAGGAGCCGATCCATTCAAGCGTCGGTTTGGTGCAGCTGCCTCCGTGGCCTTCAGGACAACCGTCATTGCAGCGTCCCGCCCGCAAGACAGACTTCCCCCTGATCGATTCGGTGAATCAGCGAGAAAGCCGGCTTGTGACGGTGCTAAAATTGGGGGCTCACACAACACAGTACGGAACTCGTTTCGTGCCTCGATCAAACGGCAGGGTGCGGGCCATTGGTCCGATCCGTCTCCCGTTGATCTCGTCTCATGCTCTGGTGTCTGGGTCTCATGCGTAGAGGGCATTCGGCAGATAGCCAGCCTGACTCCAAGATGGCCACCAAGCCGCTCCGAAATAGACCAGCAAACACGGCGCGCATACTACTGAACGTCCTTTGAGCTGTCAAGAGAAATGAAGAGGGATGAAGTATGTCTCAATCGACTTTCAGATCTGCTCGATCGCCTGGGAACAGCGTCAGTCAAGGAGGGTTGTGATGGCGAGTCGGTCAGTTGAATGGCAAGGGAACCTTGACGAGCGGGGAGCGAAGTTGTATGACTGATCCTGCCTATGGGAGAGCGGAGGGATCCCTTCACTCCCACCTGTTCGCTCAACCGAACCATCATCGAGGAGCCAACTCATCATGAAATCGACCCGAACCCTTCGGCAGGTTCTCGCGCTGTTCATCCTTCTGCACTCCGTCGTGGGACAACCCGTGCTGGGGCAGTCGTCAGCCACGACGGGTCAGCCGCGCCCGCTCGAGCTGCGGGATGCGCTGGGTTGGAAGAGGATCGCCTCGCCCGCGGTCTCGCCCGACGGGAAGTGGTTTGCGCACAAGCTGGTGCCGAACGAGGGGGACAGCGAGGTCGTCCTCCGGCGACTGGAGGATGGCCAGGAATGGCGGTTTCCCGTGGGGGAGAGCGCGGCAACGGCCACTGGACCGATGTTGGCGGGAATGATCGCCCCGGGCGAACTGGTCTTCGCCGACAATAGCCGGTGGTTGGCCTTTCCGATCGCGCCAAGCTTCCGCGAGAGCCAGCGGTTGAAGCGGGAACGCAAGCCGCTGCAGAACCGGGTGGCGTTGATCGAGTTGGAGTCGGGAAAGAAGATCGAATTCGAGAAGATTCGCCGCTTCGCCTTCTCCGGAGAGCAGGCTGGCTGGATCGCCCTGCAACGCTACGGTGCAGAACCGGCACCGGGCCCTGGCGCCAGCCCCAATGCGCCCCCTGGCAGCGGTGCGTCAGTGGGGCGGACGCCGGAGCGGGCCACCGGGACAGATCTGATCCTGCACGAACTGGCAACGGGCCACCAGCTCAACATCGGCAATGTCGCCGACTTCGCCTTCAACCATGCGGGTGGCTGGCTGGCCTGGACGATCGCCGCCGCCGAGATGATGGGGAATGGCATCCAGGCCCGGAATATGGAGACGGGAGCCGTCATGCCGCTCGACAATGACCGGGCCATCTACCGGGGCCTCAACTGGACCGAGAAGGGCGACGGGCTGGCTGCCGTCAAGGGCTTCGAAGACAAGGGGTATACCGAAAAGCTCTTCCAGCTTGTCGGAGTCAAGTTTACCAAGGAGCGGCTGCGCAAATTGCTCTGGAATCCCCTGGAGGAGAAGTCCTTCCCGGCAGGGATGACGATCAGCCCGAACCGGAATCCCACCTGGACCGATGACCTCAGCGCGATCCTCTTCGGCATCCACGAGGTCAAGAAGAAGAAGACTCCGGTGGCGGAAAAAGACGGGAAGCAGGGAGAGGAACCGCCGAGTGCCCCACGTTCGCCGCAGGAGGAGCCGGCCAAGCCGGACCTCGTCCTTTGGCACTGGCAAGACCAACGCCTCCAGTCCCAGCAGCAGGTGGAAGAGCCCCGTGACCGCAACTTCAGCTACCTGGCGAGCTACCTCGACAAGGAGGAGCGTTTCGTGCGGCTGGCCGACGAGAGCCTCCAGACGGTCACCCCGGCCCCCCACCAGCGGTATGGAATTGGCGTGGATCGTCGCGAGTACGAGAGGATGGGCAATCTCGATGGGCGACGGTACCAGGACCTCTACCTCGTCGATCTGAAGTCGGGGGAGCGCCGGCTCGCCTTGAAGAAGAACCGCTACTCGTATGGAGTGTCGCCGGACGGTGCCCGCCTGCTCTACTTCGACGATGGCCATTTCTTCTCGCTCGATCTGCACTCAGGACAATCGACCAACCTGACCGGCAAGGTGGAGACGGCCTTCTGGGACACGGAGGACGACCACAATGTCGTCAAACCTCCGTTGCCGCCTCTCGGTTGGACCAGCGATAGCGAGCACGTCCTGCTGAGCGATGGGTGGGATCTCTGGAAGATTCCGGCCAAAGGCGGCACGGCGGTCAACCTGACGGTCAATGGCCGGAAGGAGAAGATCCGCTACCAGACGCGATTGCGGCTCGATCCAGAGGAGAAGGGAATCAACTCGGCGCAACCGATCTACGTGCGCACCTACGGAGAGTGGACGAAGCGGGCCGGCATCGCCCGGATCGATCCCGGCCACACCGGGCCGCACGTCCTGCGCTGGGATGACGCCGTCTACGGCGGAATGCTCAAGGCCAAGCGGGCCGAGGTCTACCTCTTTGCCCGCGAGACCTACCAAGAGCCTCCGACTTGGTACAGCGCCGACAACTCCCTCGCCAATCCGCGGAAGCTGACCGAGAGCAATCCGCAACAGGCACAATTTCGCTGGTCAGCTGGCAGTCGCCTCGTCGACTACACCTCCGCGAAGGGCGAAAAACTGCAAGGGGCCCTCTACCTGCCAGCCAACTACGAGCCTGGTCTGAGCTACCCGACCATCGTCTACATCTACGAAAAACGCTCACAGGGGCTCAACGCCTATGTCGCCCCGACCTTCAGCGGATTCAACAAGTCGATCTACACCAGCAACGGGTACGCCGTCTTCGAGCCGGACATCACCTACCAGATCAACGATCCGGGGATGTCGGCGGTCTGGTGTGTCCTGCCCGGACTGCAAGAAGCGATCGCCACCGGCATTGTCAACCCGGAGCGGGTTGGCATCCATGGCCACTCCTGGGGTGGGTACCAGACGTCGTTTCTGGTGACCCAGAGCAATGTCTTCAAGGCAGCCATTGCCGGGGCGCCACTCACCGACATGATCTCGATGTACAACCTGATCTACTGGAATACCGGGGGCGGCAACATGTCGATCTTCGAGAGCAGCCAGGGTCGCTTCACCACCAGTCCCGTCGAGAATCCTGAGGCCTACATCCGCAACTCCCCCGTCTTTCACGCCCAGAATGTCAAAACCCCGCTCCTGATTCTCCACAACGACAAGGATGGCGCGGTCGACTTCACCCAGGGCATCGAGTACTTCAACCAACTGCGTCGACTGCAGAAACCGGTCGTCTTACTCCAGTACAAGGGCGA
>JBMUAP010000062.1:0-10509 GCA_049454155.1 Blastocatellia bacterium | reverse complement strand
AGCGCGTTCCGACCTACAAGGAGCAGCGGGAGAATATCGCCGACAAGGATCTCGGCAACTACGCCTTTCTCGGCTATCCGGTTCTGCAGGCGGCGGACATCTGTATGTACCGTGCCAACTATGTCCCCGTCGGCCAGGATCAAGTCGCTCACGTGGAATTGACCCGTGAGATTGTCCGCCGCTTCAACAACTTCTACGGACCTGTCTTTCCAGAGCCAGAGGCCCTCCTGACCCGCACTCCCAAGCTGGTTGGCATCGATGGTCGGAAGATGTCGAAGAGCTATCAGAACACGATTGAATTTGCGGACACGCCCGAATCGCTCTTTGCCAAAACGCGCCAGATGATCACCGACCGTTCCCGCCTGCGCCGCTCAGATCCGGGCCATCCAGAAGACTGCGACGTCTGCCAAATGCATCGGCTCTTCCTCGATCCCACTGAGGCCGATCGTTTCGATCTCGATTGTCGCGAGGCCCGGATCGGCTGTGTCGATCGCAAGAAGGCCCTTGCCGAAACGCTGATCGCGTATCTCGCCCCCATGGCTGAGCGTCTTCAATATTACCGTGCCCATCAGGATGAGGTCCGGGATATTCTGCTGGAAGGTTCCCGGAGAGCCCGTGAGGAGGCGGGGCGCGTCATGGCCGAAGTTCGCCGCGCCATGCATCTCAGCTGGGTCTAGATTCTCTCTCCACCGTCAGTGTCAGGAGTGAAGTAAGGAAGGCGAATTGGCAGATCAGACCCCCTTCTCCCCGCGGGATTCCACGATTGATCGACCGCCTGTCGATGTTGGAGATTCCAACCGCGATAATTACCGTGTTCGACTCGAGGGCTTTGAGGGCCCCCTTGACCTCCTCCTCTTTTTGATCAAGAAGGAGGAACTCGATATTGCCAATATTCCGATCGCCCGGATCACCGAGCAGTATCTCGAATACCTCTCGTTGATGGAGCAGCTTGACATCGCCGTGGCGGGTGACTTTCTCGTCATGGCCTCGACCCTCATCTACATCAAGTCGAAGATGCTCCTTCCGCCGCCGCCACCTGATTCCATTCTGGCGACCGACGAGAGTCTCCTGGAAGACCCTCGCGCCGAATTGGTCGCCCGACTGCTCGAGTACCAGAAGTTCAAGTCCGCGGCCAATATGCTCTACTCGAAGGGAGAGGTCGAAGCCGCCTGCTTCACCCGCGGCACCCTCGACTCAGACCAGCAGAACCCAGAGGTTTCGGCGACGGTCTTCGACATCCTGCGGGTCTTTCGCGACATCCTCCAGCGCCTCGAATCCGCCGTCGAGATGGAGATTCAGCGGGATGAGATCACCATGGCGGAAAAATTGGCTGAGATCGAAGCCATGCTCGCCGAACAGCAAGAGATCAATATCCGCGACCTCTTCCTGCAGACCCGCTCGAAGCGGGAACTGATCGTCACCTTTCTCGCCTTTCTCGAGCTGGTCAAGGCAATGAAGATTCGCCTGATCCAGCGTGAACTCTTTGGGGAGATCTATGCCCGGCGCAAGGAGCCCGAGATCCTCCCACTCTCAGAGTCCCCCATCTCCCCTGAAAAGGGGTCGGATCCGCTATGATTGACGAACCGATCGACCCATCCCCTCTCTCCCCACTTGCCGAGGAGACCACAAAGAGCGACCCACCATCCACGGAAGCACCCCCGACGGAGGTTCCCGTCGAGTTCGCTCCGATGATTGAGGCTTCACCTGCCCTTGTCCTCTCTCCGGCGGATCATTCCGAAGGCACGAGCGATCCCACTGGGCCGGAGGAAGACCCAACCATTTCAGAGATGCTCCCCGGAGAGAACTCCGATCCCCTGTCTGAAGACCTTGTCACTGCCGACGGGAAGGATGATGAGCAGACTGATGGGACAGACAAGGACGCCCTCCTCATCAACCAAGAAGAGATTCTTCCCGTCATCGAGTGTCTGATCTTTGTCGCGGATGAGCCGATTACTCTCAAGCAGATCGCCAAAGTACTCACCACTGTTCCCGAGGAGCAGATTGAAGCGACGATTGGCCAACTTGTCGCCCAGTATGAAGCACGCGGCAGCGGCCTGGAACTTCGTCCCGTCGCCGGAGGCTGGCGGTTCTCGACCCGTCCTCAATACAACGACTTCATTCGCGGCTACCACCGTTCCCGCCCCTCCGCCCGGCTCTCCCTCCCCGCACTTGAAACGCTTGCTGTCATCGCCTACAAGCAGCCAGTGACCGTCCCGGAGATTCTCGAAATTCGCGGCGTCAGTTCGAGCTCAGCCATCAAAACCCTTCTCGACAAGGGGCTCATTGAGACCAAGGGGCGCAAGGAGACTGTCGGGCGCCCGATGATGTACGGGACAGCCAAGAAGTTCCTCGTGCAATTTGGCCTTTCCGACCTGAATGAGCTCCCAAGCATCGAAGATTTTGAGGATCTGGTGCAGTAAAAGGGCCGAGGAGAGCCGGACTTGCCTACTGGACGGGCGGCTGATCCAGCTCCCGCAGGGCCGCTTCTGCCGCAGCCTTGACCGCTGGATTCAGATCCTTGACGGCCGTGTTCTGCAAGGCGTCTCTTGCCTCTTCCACCCGCAGCTTCCCCAACCACGTGGCGGCCCACTGCCGGATGACCGGTGCATTGTGCTTTTTCAGAATCCCGATCAACTCTCGCACCCCGTTGCGGGTTTTGGTGAGCCCTCTCATCGAAGACGCCACCGTTGGTTGGATCGCGGGAATCCCCGCCTGCTCGAGATCAAACTGAAAGAGGATTGCTTTGCGATTGAAGGACGTGTCGATCAACTGGTTGAGTGTCAGCATGGCCACTCCCGTCAGGGAGGCCTTCTCCGGAGTCTCGGTCTCCTGTGGATTCCCCCGCGCAATTGAGTTCAACACGGAGTTCCGCATTCTGAATTCAGGAAAGGCGACCATGGCAGGGATCAGGGCAAGGCGAATCTGCGGGCTGGGATCAAATAACTGCGTGAGCAGGGCTTCCGCCGACGCTTGCCCCCCGAGTCTCCCCAGCCCGTCAATGGCTGCCAAGCGAGTGGGCAGTGAACTTGCCCCCAGACGAGCGATCAGGGCCCCAACGGCTCGCGTATCGCACGAGCCAGCCAACTGACGAAGGATCTCCTCGGTCTGACCCTCCGACTGGGGGGCAGTCAATGAGGCCAGATCCCGGGCGATCGCGTCCTCTGGGCTCCCAGTTGTCAGGCTTTCGCACTGCATTGGGATCGCCAGTGGAGCGGTTGCTGGTTGGACTGGTCGAGAGGCCTCTGCCCAGGGGGTGCCGAACAGGCAGGCCATGAGGAGCACTGACCAGTTATGTCCTCTTCCAAACTTTTTACTCATTGAGCATCCATTCTCCAGATGGTTCCCCGAGCAATCGTGCCAATATGTTCAACGCGACAGCTTATTTTCTTTGCCAGCAAGATCCGGATTGTCCGGGCCAAGCAGTTTGATTCCCCGCAGTGCGTGCGCCAGGGCGATGACCAGATCGCTGACAAACTTTGGATCCCATCGATAGTAGGCATCGAGATCGAACGAGCGAAGACGCACGAGATCCCGATAGAGCGACTCCTCCCCCGCCGCAATCCGCCGGAGTTGCAGGGAGGAAAAGGGGAGAAGGTCGTGCAGTCGCACGTAGTTGAGAGTCTCCAGTGCGTGGCCGGTCAGTTTGATCGCATTGACGAGGCTCAGAACGTCGATCAGGCTGGTCGGCATGGGCCCCTCGCCCCTTGGCTTCCCATCCCGTCCAATACCCATTTGACTGATATATTTCTGGCCTGAGGTCCGGGCTACTTCCGTCTCCAGTCGGTTCGCATCGGCATCCCGTTGCAAGCGAGTGATGATGTTGTCTGCCAGTTCCTCGAGCCGTCCCTGGAGGTTGTTCGATCGGTAGCCGTGTTGGTAGGCCGAAAAGAAGCTGTAGGTGGAGTGAAACCCGCCACAGCTGTAGCGGGTGATTTGGGATCGAAAGGCCACCGATTCCCCGACCGGTGGCGTTTCAGGGGTCAGCAGGAGACGACAGACAGACTCAAAATCGGCGAGCCCTCGATCGATGACCTCGTTGAGGTCGATCGTTTCGCCAAAGGTGTTGGTCCAGCGCGGTTCAGCTGGGGGAACCAGAATCGAGAAGGCGATCAGCCCCCACGGCAGGTGCTCCTCGGGGAGAACGGGATCGAAGCGGCGGATATCGGTCGGGTCGAATCGGAAGAGCGCCTTGGCCGACTCCCCCAGATCCCGCAATGTATACCGCTGTCCCCCCGCGGAGATCAGATGGTCCGATCCGACTCCAGCTTCCAAGAATGTCTTCAAAAAACTGTTGTCGTGTACTTCGTGCTCGCGTGGAAAGTAGACGAAGCGTCTGTCTCCGATGATCTTCTCTTGCGCATACCGCGAGCAGAGGGTCTCGGTCGCGAGCGTCCCGTCGGTGAGACGAAAGGTTTGCCCCATCGCCCGCACGGCGTGAATGCCTGCCGAGGCGTTGTCAAGCGCTCGCGTGTAGTGGGTGACGATCTCAGTCGCGGCTTGAATGGCACCTGCCTGGGTGGGGGCCAGTTCCAATGGCGGTAGTGGACTGGCCGCCTTCCGCTCTCCTCTCGGAGCCGTGGTTGGCTCTTCTGCTTCTCTTCCAAACCAACCTGCCCGGTATCCTCCCAGGCCGACCAGCCCCAAGCTCACGCCCGCTCCAATTCCGATCAGGGCGTTCCGACGGCCCTTCGACGAGGAACCTTGACTGGACTGTCCCCGTTTCTCTCTCTCCACCTTCCCACTCTTTTTCCCCATGCCAAGCCCTCTCTTCCATCTTGCCACTCATTCCAAAAGACACTGGAGTGTCCCGGATTTCGCCAACTGCTGTCAAGTATGGCCTCCTGCTCCGGCCAACACGGATTTCTTTACAAGTGCAATAGAAATGTAAACAAATCTGACCTTTCCATCGTTTAGAAGAATGTCTTCCTCTGGTTGTTCTGTCCATTCCTCATCCCGGGATCGCAGAGGCAAAGAGTGGGACGAGTGATCCCCGGGCCACCTTCAATAGCCCCCCCGGGAAAGGTTGACGAACGCGCCCGTGACTGGACGAACCAGCACCAGCCAAGAGAGGTGCGATCTCAAGGAAGATAAGCAGGGCTGAGGGAGGACATATGAATCTGAAAATCCGCGATGAATTCCAACTCAAGCGATACCGTAAGCTCTCACCTGAGCAGAAGAGCGTGGTCGATGAGATCTTGAAACGTCACCTTCGTGCTTGCCAGCGCGAGAAGGTCGAGCCAGAGCTCGAAGCGACCCTCCGCGAAGCGATCGATATGGCTCTCGCTGGCAGTTGGGAGCCGGACCAGGTGGTTGAGATCGAGGGGCCTCGCTGGCGCTATCCCCTCTATGTCTCTCCCACCCGGGAAGCGGCTTAGTCAGGTCTTCCCACAAGGAGAGCACGTTACCGGGCAGATTCTTGATTTGATTGAGCAGTATATTGTTCATTGTGATTGGATTAAGAATCGTTGTAACTACTCCCGGAGAGGAAGATCAGAAAGTGGACCGGGTCAACTAGCGGCCAATGTCAGAACGGAAGATATCGTTGCCCCACAGAGCGATCACAGTGAAGAAGATAAGACCCCTTGAAGTTCATTGATGCCGTGAGTGGTTACGAACGAGTTTGGTCAGCATTTCCTCCTCCTCTGAATTTGTCAGCAGACCTTCTCCAGGAAGTAGCGCCGGCAAGACATCTATGGCTGAAAGGTCAGAATCTCTATTGATTGCTTCTGCTCCTCTGTCAGATATTGCGCAAGATGCTAAAGCGAGATCTGATTACTCAATATCAAATGGCTGCATAAAAACAGTCGTGATGCTGCCGCTACTTGCCGATTGTTTTTCAAAGATCAAAAAATGGATGATGATCAGCTCATGCCAGCTTGATCCCAAAGAGTCCCCCATGTACGCTCAAGAAGTGGTGGAATTGGCTCTTGCTCGGAACGCGCTGTCAGAAAACAGGGCCCGGTCGAGGGAAGACCGCAGGGTCGAGACAACCCTGTGGGACAAGCGAGGATCGATTTGGCAGGGGAGAAAAGGATGATCGGGAGACGTGTTGTGGGTCGGAGAGGAATTCCTGTCTCCGTGCTCGGTTTTGGAGGAGCACCGTTGGGCGATCTCTACGCCCGACTGGAGGAGGGGGTCGCTGTCTCTACAGTGGCGGCGGCGCGAGCGGCCGGGATGACGCTCTTCGACACCTCGCCGCTTTACGGCAACGGACTGGGGGAGCTGCGCCTCGGGGCTGGGTTGCGCGAGGGAGGACCTGACGGAGTCGTGCTCTCGACCAAGGTTGGCCGGGTGATGGATCCTCGCCAGCCACCGACACCTCCCCCAACGGATGTCCTCACCCGTGGGTTTGTCGGTGGAGTGCCGCATCGGGCTCTTTTCGATTATTCGTACGACGGAACGCTGCGGTCCTTCGAGCAATCACTCCTGCGGCTTGGAGTCGACCAGATCGACATTCTCTTGATTCATGACGTCGATGTCTGGACGCATGGCGATGGATATGAGGCGAGGTTTCGGGAGGCGATGGATGGGGCCTATCCGGCGCTCGACCGCTTGCGGCAGGAAGGGGTGGTCCGGGCGATCGGTGTCGGGGTCAATGAGGCCGAGGTCTGCACACGTTTCGCCGAGGCAGGGGACTTCGATGTCATGTTGATGGCTGGCCGCTACTCCTTGCTGGAGCAGGGCGGAGCCGACGTCTTCCTGCCGCTGGCGTTGCGAAAGGGGATCGGGGTGATTCTCGGCGGGGTCTACAATTCCGGCATTCTGGCGACCGGAGCGATCCCGGGGGCACGCTACAATTACCTGCCGGCGCCCCCTGCCATTCTTGAACGGGTTCGTCGCATCGAAGAGGTTTGCCGAGCCCATCGGGTGGCACTGCCCGACGCGGCGCTCCATTTCGCACTGGCCCACCCGGCAGTTGCCTCGGTTGTCCTGGGAGCAGTCTCAGAAGCTGAGGTGGCCCGCAATGTTGCCGCCCTGGCCTCCTCCATTCCACGCAGTCTCTGGGCGGACCTCAAGACAGCCGGCCTGCTCGCGGCAGAAGCGGCGACCCCCTGAGCACACACCGTCCATCGCCTCGGACCAAGCGGTCGTGGGCAGAGCCTTGGGCCAAGTAGCCGTCAATCGCCTTCTTCCTCGATTGGGGAGGGAGAGAAGTCGATTCGGTCGTAGGCCTCGGCGAGGCGCAGGGTGCAGCCGATCGACTCGATCGGCAAGCTCGCCGAGAGGTCCTCGCCAAAACGATAGAGCCAGCTCCCGTCCTCGCGGCGGGTGAACTGCTCGACGAGCGGGGACGACTGCGAGACCAGCAGATAGTCCAGGAGCGACGGATTCCAGTTTCGGAGACGGGCGAACTTTTCTCCGCGATCGAAGACTTCGGTCGATGGAGAGAGGACCTCGATGATGACGACCGGGTTGGTCAGGACATCGCGGTGCGCGTCGTGAAAGCTGGGTTCCCCGCAGAAGACGACCAGATCTGGATAGGAGAAGAGGCCCTTGCGGTCTCGCGGGTCGAGGACGGGTCCGCTGCGTACCTTGCAGTCCTTTGACCACGCTTGACAGGTGGTTCCGATCAGTTGTCGCCCAAGGTAGATTGATAAGTTCATGCAGATCGTGCCGTGGGTGGGACTCTCGCCGGCCATGGCGTAGACGACCCCGTCGAGATACTCGTGGCGTTCGACGGAGGCTCTCTCGCTTGCCAAGTACTCGTCGACAGACAGACTGAACTTCTCTTTGGGGAGGGCCATTCGCTTCTCCTCTGATGCCGGTCAGATCAAGACGCTTCCACACTCTGCTCGGAAAGAGCAAGGGAGTGGTGGGGGATACCGCATACCCCGAATGATGTGCCACCCTTTCTTCCCGGAGCCAAGCCAATTTTCACTCAAGTGGTGTCTCCTTCCAAGGTGACGACTTCCTCTGGAAGAGTGGGAAGGGGAAAAACAATCCGGTCGTAGACCTCGGCGAGGCGCAGGGTGCAGCCGATCGACTCGATCGACAGGCTCGCCGAGAGGTCCTCGCCAAAACGATAGAGCCAGCTCCCGTCCTCGCGGCGGGTGAACTGCTCGACGAGCGGGGACGACTGCGAGACCAGCAGATAGTCCAGGAGCGACGGATTCCAGTTTCGGAGACGGGCGAACTTTTCTCCGCGATCGAAGACTTCGGTCGATGGAGAGAGGACCTCGATGATGACGACCGGGTTGGTCAGGACATCGCGGTGCGCGTCGTGAAAGCTGGGTTCCCCGCAGAAGACGACCAGATCTGGATAGGAGAAGAGGCCCTTGCGGTCTCGCGGGTCGAGGACGGGTCCGCTGCGTACCTTGCAGTCCTTTGACCACGCTTGGCAGGGGGTTCCCTTGAGCTGGACGCGCACCTCGCTGATCAGATTGGTGCAGATCGTACCGTGGGTGGGACTCTCGCCGGCCATGGCGTAGACGAGCCCGTCGAGATATTCGTGGCGCTCGACAGAGGCTCTCTCACTTGCCAGGTACTCTTCGACGGTCAGGGCGATCTTCTCTTTGGCTAAGGCCATTCGACTCTCCTCCGCTTCGGACGATGGTGCAACGTCAGCCGCGTGCCGATGGCCGATTATAGACCGTCACGCCAGCCACTCCGCAACCCCTTTTCTCAGAACGCCGGGTTGCTGCGGAGAGGATCCAGTCTTGACAAGAGGGGCTTCATCCCCCACGATATGTTTTTCCCAGTGAGGGAAGGCTCTTTTTCAGAATATATCAACGAGTAGAGGCGCGGTCTTCAAGAGTACAGATGGGGAGGGGACGAAGCCCCAAGGAACGATCTGGAAAGGGAGAGACCGCCGAAGCCTATCGATGGCTCCGTCCATTGGTGGGTTGACTGTCGGGGCTAAATCCCCGAGGTTGTCATCGCGTTCTTCAGCGGTGGAGTGCTCTCGGGGACCAGCGACATGGCCGGCGGGCGACCGCTACTACCAGGACACGCCGAAGGGTCAGCAGAGATCACCACTGCTGACCCTTTTTTGCTGTTCGGGAGGAGTGGGCAGGTCGACATGATCGTCATGAAGTTTGGCGGAAGTTCGGTGGAGGATGCCACGGCGATTCGACGGGTCGTCGGGATCATCAGGCAATTTCTGGATCGAAAGCCAGTGATCGTCGTCTCCGCCATGGGGAAGACGACCAATGGGCTGCTCGAATGTGGTCGATTGGCGGCGGAGGGGAGCTTGGCGATGGCCCTCCGCGGGCTGCGGGCCTTGGCCGATCGCCACTTGGAAGCGACGGCGGCGTTGGCGCTCCCCGCAGAACGGGCGAGCCTTGCGGCGGAGTTGGCCGCGGAGTTTGCCGAGTTGGAGCGGTTCCTCGCTGGCCTTGGGCAGAATGGTGGGCTGACGCCGGAGGCGCTCGATCGGTTGGCCGCCCAAGGGGAGCTGCTCTCCTCGCGGATTGTCGCGGCGGCACTGCGGGGAGAGGGCCTCGACGGTGCCTGGGTCGATATTCGGCCGGCGATGCGGACCAATGGCGACTTTACGCGAGCCGCAGTTCAGTTTGAAGAGGCCAATCCGCGATTGGTTGAGAGCTTCGCTGGGCGAGTGGCCGCCGGGCAGGTTCCCGTGACCCAGGGCTTCATCGGATCGACCGCGGAGGGACGGACGACGACGATTGGGCGTGGCGGATCCGACTACTCCGCCGCGATCGTCGGGGCCGCACTCGGGGCGGAAGAGATTCAGATCTGGACCGATGTCGATGGAATTCTCAGCACGGACCCCCGCGTCGTCCCCGCAGCGGTCAAGTTGCGCACCCTCTCCTTTGCTGAGGCCGCCGAGCTGGCCTATTTCGGTGCCAAGGTTCTTCATCCGAGCACGCTCCTGCCAGCGATGGCGCAGGAGATCCCGGTTCTGGTTTGCAATTCGCGTCGACCGACGGTTCCAGGGACGGCAATCGTCCGACAGGCCCCAGCCTCGCCCGCGTTGATCAAGGCGATCGCCTTCAAGCGTGGGATCACGGTCGTCAATGTCAGCTCGGATCGGATGCTGATGGCCCACGGCTTCCTCGCCCGCCTCTTCGCCATCTTCGACAAGTACGAGACGGCGATCGATATGGTCGCGACATCGGAGGTGAGTGTCTCGATGACGCTCGACGAGACCAGCCGCCTCGACGAGATGCTGCCTGAGCTGCGTGCCCTCGGTGAGGTGACGGTCGAGCGGGACCTCGCCCTCGTCTGTCTCGTCGGAGAGCAGGTCAAGTCTGTTCCGGGACTTGCCGCGGACGTCTTTGGCGCCATTGCCAGGTTTCAAGTGCCGATGATCTCCCACGGTGCTTCGGCGATCAACCTCAGCTTCATCGTCGAAGGGGGGCGGGTCGAAGAGGCCGTGCAGGCGCTTCACGCGCGTTTCTTTGCCGATCCGGATCCGGCAACCTTCGAGGTTCCGGCACGCGTCGCCTCTGCCCCCCGTGACTCCCGGCCCTGTGACTCCCGAGAGGTGGCCCAATGAGGATTGCACTGGTGGGTTATGGTCGAATGGGGCGGATGGTCGAGATGGCG
>JBMUAP010000061.1:0-10562 GCA_049454155.1 Blastocatellia bacterium | reverse complement strand
CAAGCCGAGAGGAGAAGTCGCCGATGCCTTCGCCACGATCAACCAGAAAACCACCCGCGGCGAAGGGCCGCCTTGGATGGCTTTCGCTGCTCGCGATCCTGCTCTGCGCCGCTGGCTGCTCCACGCGGGATCCAGCGGATGGGCCGGGGGATGGTCGGACGCGGGTCGGGATCGTCTTCGACATTGGCGGCAAGGACGATCGCTCCTTCAACAGCGCGGCGCACGAGGGCATGCTGCGGGCGCGACGTTCCCTCCCGATTCTCCTTCGCGATGTTGAACCAGGGGATCCAACCTCGATCGAGCCCGCCCTCCGCGCCTTTGCCCAGTATGGGTACCACCTGATTGCCGGGGTCGGCTTTGTGCAGGGCCCCATCATCGAGCAGGTCGCCGCAGACTACCCGCAACTCCACTTCGTTCTGATCGATTCCGCCACCAACCTTCCCAATGTCGCCAGCCTTCTCTTTAAAGAGCACGAGGGAGCCTTCCTGGTCGGCATGATCGCCGCTTCAAAGAGTCAGACCGGCGTTCTCGGCTTTGTCGGTGGCATGGACATTCCGCTCATCCACAAGTTTGCCACCGGGTATGAAGAGGGCGCCCGCTATGTCAATCCGCAGATCCGGATCCTGCGCAACTATGTCGGGATCACCGATGCCGCCTGGAACAACCCCAGCAAGGGGCGGGAGCTGGCTAATGCCCAGTATGAGCAGGGAGCGGATGTCATCTTCCAAGCCGCCGGCAATTCCGGCCTCGGCGTCTTCGATGCGGCCGAGGCCTATGGAAAGTTTGCCATCGGCGTCGACTCGAACCAGAACTGGATCAAGCCCGGCTTTATTCTGACGAGCATGCTCAAGCGGATCGAGAATGCCGTCTACCAAGTGGTCCAGGAGGAGGTCGAGGGGCGCTTTCAGGGGGGCGTCCACGTCTATGGCTTGGCCAATGACGGGGTGGATTATGCCCTCGATGAGTTCAATCGCCACCTGATCCCCCAGGAAGTGATCGACCGGGTCGAAGAGGCGAAGCGGGAGATCATTGCCGGCCGCTTGCGGGTCACGGACGCGATGGCGGAGGCGGAGTCGCGAGATCGAGCGTCGGCTCCGCGCCCTTCCGAATAAAATTTGTACCTACTCACGGTGAGGAAGAGAAGATTGCACCAGGTCAACCCGCGATCATCGTCAGAACGGAAGAGATGATTGCACCACCGAGCCACAGAGATCACAGAGAAGAAGATTGGGAAGTGAGCCGCGTCAACCCGCGACCATCGTCAGAAGGGAAGAGATGATTGCACCACCGAGAGATCACGGAGAAGAAGATCGGGTCCCTTAGAGTTGATGGATGCCTTGAGTGGTTACTAAAATTTCAGCATGCTTCCGTTGGAAGGTGAGGACGAAGGAATGGAAGACAAGTCGGAGCCAAGAGGATCGATCGAACTGCGCGGAATCACCAAGGCTTTCGGGAGAGTGATCGCCAACGATCACGTCGACCTGACGATTCCTGGGCGCTCGATCCACGCGATCGTCGGCGAGAATGGCGCCGGGAAGTCGACGGTCATGAAGATCCTCTACGGGTTCTACCAAGCCGATCAAGGGGAGATTTGGATCGATGGGGCACAGCGGGAGATTCGCACGCCCGAGGACGCCATCGCACTGGGGCTGGGCATGGTCCATCAGCACTTCATGCTCGTGCCGTCGATGACGGTCTTGGAGAACGTCATGCTCGGGGCCGAGCCCGGCCGCTGGTGGCGGATGGATCGCGCAGCGGCCCGCGCGAAGATCGAGGCGATGAGCACCGATTTCGGCTTCCATCTCGACTTGGACCAGCGGGTCGAGACCCTCTCGGTAGGGCAGCAGCAGCGGGTCGAGTTGGTCAAGGCGCTCTACAGGGGGGCACGCATCCTCATTCTCGACGAGCCGACCGCCGTCCTCAGCCCCCCGGAGGTCGAAGATTTCTTCCGGATTCTGCGGACGATGCGGGATCAGGGTCGGACCATCATCATCATTACCCACAAGCTGCACGAGGTCCTCGCCATCTCCGATGAGGTCACGGTGATGCGGGATGGGCAAGTGGGCGGGAGACGGCGGACAGCCGAGACCAATGCCGCGGAACTGGCCCAGTTGATGGTTGGGCGGGAGGTGCTCCTCACGGTCGAGAAGGGGCCTGCCACCCCTGCCACCCCCGCCACCCCCGATGGGGTCGTTCTCGAGGTCGAGGGGCTCGGGCTGGGCACCGCGTTGCGGGATCTCTCCTTCTGCCTCCGCGCGGGCGAGATTCTCGGAATCGCCGGCGTTGAGGGGAATGGCCAGACGGAGCTGGTCGAGGTGCTCGCCGGGCTGACACGCCAGGATCGGGGCTCGATCCGCTTTCTCGGGAAAGAGGTGGGCCGGTTGAGTCCCCGTCGACGACGGGACCTGGGGATCGCCCACATCCCGGAGGACCGTCACCGGCGGGGGCTGCTGCTCGATTTCGATCTGACGGCGAACGCCATCCTCGGCGTTCATCATCGACGGCCGGTCATCCGTTCGGGGCTCGGCCTCTTCGATCGCCCAGCCATTGGAGAGAGGGTTACCCGGCTGTTGCGGGAGTTCGATGTGCGGCCTCCCGACTCCTCGCTGCCGGCGCGGGTCCTCTCGGGAGGCAACCAACAGAAGCTGATCATCGGGCGGGAGTTCGGGCTGCCCCCCCGCCTCCTGCTCGTCGCCCAGCCGACGCGCGGCGTCGACATCGGGGCGATCGAGTTTATTCACCGCCAATTGATCGCGCTGCGCGATCGAGGGGTCGCCATTCTCCTCGTCTCTGCCGAACTGGAAGAGGTCCTCTCGTTGGCGGATCGGGTGCTGGTGATGTACGGTGGGGCCATCGTCGGGGAGTGCGGTCCCGCGGAGAAGGCGGACTCGGCCGGCACGCCTTTCCGCCTCGACGAGATTGGATTCCTGATGACGGGCGGGAGCGCTTCCCGAGAAGCAGGCCAAGGAGAGTGAGCATGCGCGCACGCAGGAATGAAGTGGTTCGATCAGCCCGACAGGTGATCTGGGGGAGCCTTTTGCTGCTCTGTCTGTTCTGGTCAGCCGGAGCGGCGCAGGAACCCGCCGCGACTTTTGTCCCAGTCGAGCCCCCTCTTCCGTTGATGGAGACCCGCTTCCCCACCCTCGACGGCGGCCGCAAGCGGCTGCGCGACTTTCGGGGAGAGGTGCTGGTGGTCAACCTCTGGGCGACCTGGTGTGGTCCCTGCCGCAAGGAGATTCCTTATCTCAACGAACTCGCCGCTACCCTTGGGCCGCGCGGGTTGCGGGTGATCGGCCTGACCACCGAGCATCCTTCCAAGGATCGGTCCCGCGTCCGCGAGTTTGTCGACTCGCTCGAGATGGGCTATCTGATCGGGTTCGCCGGGGGGGAGATCGCCAACTACCTGGCACAAGGGCGCAACGTCATCCCCCAGACCTATGTCTTCGATCGTCAGGGGCGCCTGCTGCGCCATTTCGTCGGCTTCAATCCCCGGACGAGCCCGCTCCACCTCCGTGCAGTCATCGACTATGCACTGGGGGTGGGGGCACTGGGGGCGGACGCTCCACAGTAGGGCAGGGAATCGGTCTCTCCCTCTCTGCAATCAAGGCAGTTTCATGGTCATGATCGTGTCGGTCAATCGCTCGATGGCGACGGTCAGCGACATCCCCGCTTCGTGAAACTGCCCGGTCGAAGCCAGTTGCGAGGCCTCCTTCAAGGCGTCTCCCGCCTTGGCGAGCCGAAGATACTGCACTTGCAATTGGAGATCAGCCTGAAACCGCCCCATCAGCGCAGAGACCCCCTCATCGAGGTCGACGATCTTCTGCACGAGTGCCTCCCGGGTCCGTCGGGTACTGGCGACCACCTCGGGAGAGGGCTTCTCCTCGCGTGCCTGCTCCTCGGCCACCTCCAATCCATTGACGATCTTGCCGTAGAGATAGACGAAGCGAGAGAGCAGGGCGATCTGTTCCGCAACCTCCACGGCTTGCGGCCGCATGCTCGGGGGAGGCGTCGGCTTCGGGGTCGGTTTGGGACGTGCGACGGGACGCCTTCGGGAAGGGGATTGGGGAGCGGACCGCTCCGCCGTCTCCCGCGAGGAGTTCACCGTCCAGGGACTGGCCACAGATTCGGACGCGCCCCCGATCGTTGACCAAATCAAGCTTCCCGTCAGGAGAAGGGCCCGTCTCGCTGCCGAGCTCCTCCGTCTTGTTCCTTGATGATCGATTTTGCGCTGGTTCATCTTCTCCACTTGGTAGTCCCCCTCTGGTTGCAGCGTGGCAGTCTATCGGGCAGTCCGATCATACGGCGGGGCGGGGAAGCGTTCAAGAGTCGACCGGTCCCGATCTCGATGCTTGTCAGGGGGATGGGCCAGCGAGTAGACTCTTCTCTGTTTTTGTCATTTTTGCGTGAATCGGATGGGTCGTCTGGACCGTCTTTTATTCCGAGTTTGGAAGAGATGCCCCCTGCCTTGATCAGAGAGGCGACCGCGCAAGGTCGCTTGGACTTGGCGGAGTGGATGGAAGTGGGTGTTGGATCAACGAGCGAGGGAGGAACAGAATCTATGAGCGGATCGACACAGTGTGAGGTAGCGTCAGGGATGGCGGCCGCTGCGCGGCGGGGTCGCCTCGGGCGGTTGGCCCGCTTGACCATGGTTGGGATGGCGGTTCTCCTGACGGCCTTCTCGATTGGAGCCCAGGTCGCCCCGGTCGAAAAGGTCGATGGGGAGATGATGAAGAAGATCCGTGGGGAAGGGATGGAGCGCTCCCAAGTCATGGAGACGCTGACGTGGTTGACTGATGTCGTCGGCCATCGGCTCGCTGGCTCCCCCAATATGATGAAGTCGCACGAATGGACCCGGGCCAAGCTGGCCGAGTGGGGGCTGGTCAATGCCGCCGTCGAGCCGTGGGGTGAATTTGGGCGCGGCTGGTCGTTCGATCGGATCAGCGCGCACGTCCTCGAGCCGACTCCGTTTCCCCTCATCGCCTATCCAGAAGCTTGGACGCCGGGAACCAAAGGCCCGGTCACGGGCGAAGTCGTCATGGTCAATATTCAGACAGAGGCCGATTTCGAGAAGTACAAAGGGCAGCTCCGGGGCAAATTCGTCATGTCCGGCCAGCCACGGCAGATCAAGGCTTGGTTCAATCCCCCTGGGGAGCGCATGACCGATGAGCAGTTGTTACGGATGGCCAACGACGAACCACAGGCCGGGATGCGCCAATATACGCCGGAACAGTTGCAGATGGCGCGCGCACGCATGGCCCTCGCCCCGAAGATCAATGCGTTTCTTCTCTCAGAAGGCGCGCTGGGGCTTCTCAAGCTGAGCCGGAGTGGTGATGGCGGAACGGTCTTCGTGCAGGGAGGCGGTTCGCGTGAGGTCAACGCACCACCCGCGTTGCCCTCTGTCCAACTGACGGCCGAGCACTACGGCCGGATTGCCCGGATCCTGGCGAAGGGCGTCCCTGTCCGGATGGAGCTCGACATTCGCGCCCAGTTCCACGATCAGGATCTGCAAGGGTACAACACCGTTGCTGAGATTCCTGGAACGGATAAGAAGCAGGAGCTGGTCATGCTCGGAGGCCACCTCGACTCCTGGCACGGTGGGACGGGAGCGACCGACAATGCCGCTGGTGTCGCCGTCGCCATGGAGGCAGTGCGAATTCTCAAGGCGCTTGGCGTCCAGCCGCGGCGGACGATCCGTGTCGCCCTCTGGGGAGCAGAGGAGCAGGGGCTGCTTGGCTCGCGCGGATATGTCCGCAAGCACTTCGCCGAACGACAGCTCTCCGCGCAACAGCAGCAGATGGTCCAGCAGCAGCGGGACGAGATGACTCGCATGATGACGAGCATGAACCCGCAAGGGCCGCTCGTGAAGAAGGCCCCCTACGACCACTTTGCCGCCTACTTCAACCTCGATAATGGAACTGGGAAGATTCGTGGAGTCTATCTGCAGGGGAATGATGCGGTCCGTCCGATCTTCCGCGCCTGGCTGGCACCGTTCCAGGACCTCGGAGCGGCGACCTTGACCTCGCAGAATACGGGAGGGACCGACCACCTCGCCTTCGACGCGGTCGGCTTGCCCGGATTTCAGTTCATCCAGGATCCCATCGAGTACGATACCCGGACGCACCACTCCAACATGGACACCTACGAGCGGCTGCAAGCGGATGACATGAAGCAGGCTTCCGTGATCATGGCGGCGTTTGTCTACAACGCGGCCATGCGGGACGAGAAGCTCCCCCGCAAGCCGATGCCGGTTCCGGCGGCGCAAGCCGGCAACGAATAGGCCCTGGCACATCAGCGAGGACGGGAGGAGTCTTGCCGATTCCCTCCCGTCCTCTCTCTTTGAGCCCCCCCCTGTCGAGAGCGGGGAAGGAAGAAGGAGCGATGGCGCAGCAATGGTCATCACCAGTCCCGCTAATGAGAAGTTGAAGCAGGCGCGGCGGATCCGGGATGGTCGAGAGCCAGGCTGGATGTTTCTCGAGGGGGATCGGCTGATCGAGTCCTACCTTGAAGCCGGAGGTCGAGGCGGGATGGCCTTCCACTCCCCCGATCTGGGAGAGAGAGCGCTCTCCCTTCTGGAGACTCTCCGTTCGCGCGGGTGCACGCTCTGGCCGACGCAAGAGGCGGTCTTGGCGACGGTGAGCGACACGGTCAGTCCACAGGGCGTGATCGTTCTTGCGGAACGGCCTTCCAGCTCCTTCGACGAGGTCTTTCGAGCCGTTGGGCCGCTTCTGCTGGTCGGACTCGATGCCCTGCAGGATCCAGGCAACACCGGCACGATCATTCGAACGGCTGAGGCGGCCGGTGCCGACGGCGTGCTCTCCCTGCAGGGATCTGTCGACCCCTTTGCCCCCAAGACGCTTCGCAGCGCGATGGGCTCCGCCTTTCGCCTTCCCATTCTTTGTGAGGTCGAGCCGGAGCATCTCTTGGCCTTGGCCTCCCGGCACCAATGTCGGGTCGTCGCCACGGATGGGAGGGCCTCGACGCCCTACACGGCCTACGACTGGCGCCAGCCCACCCTGCTGCTCCTTGGGAATGAGGGAAATGGAATTCGCCCGGCCCTCCTCGAGGCGAGCGAGGTTCGGCTCTCAATTCCGATGAAACGGCCGGTCGAATCGCTCAATGTCGCGACCGCGGCCGCCGTTCTCCTCTTCGAGGCTCGCCGGGTACGCGCCTGAGCCATGTGGCCACCCTCGGCTGTTGTCGGGTATCGTTCCATTTTCCAGTGGTCCAAGCAGGCTGGTCGCCGGTGCAAGGAGAGGAGAAGACGATGAAGGACGGCTGGATTCATCGGGCAGAGGCGAGAGGCCGTGGCTGGGGAGAGTGGCTGGGACGACTGCTCGATCGGCTGCTCCGCCCAAGGTGGTCTTCCGCGACGGTGGGGGGGGCGGAGTCGCTGATCCTCGAGATGGAGTTGGCGCTCGAGCGGGCCGTCGATCCGCGCCTGACCCTCGTCGAAGGGAGGACCCTGGCCCCTTCCCGCATCGAGCTGCGCCTGCCCTACGAAGTGGCGAGCCGCTTTGAGGGGGATCGCTGGCTCCCGTTGCGGGAACGGCTGGTCGAGCATCTCACCGAGTTTCTCCGCAACCGGCGGTGCCAATGGGCGCAACCGCTCCAGTTCTCCCTCGAGATCGATCCCTTTCTGCAACGCCCAGAAGTGCGCTTTCCCGCCGAGAGCCCCCTTGAAACGCTCACCGAACGGACTCTTCTCTTGATCGAGCAGCGAACTGGAATCGTCCATCGGCTATCATTTGCCCGTCCGGGCGCCGTCGTCGGAATTGGACGCAATCCCGGCAACGGGGTCGTCCTGGAAGATCCGACGGTCTCCTCCTTCCATGCTGCGGTGCGGTGGCGGATCGACGGGGGCTTGGAAGTCGCCGATTGTGGGGGCATCAACGGGACGTTTCGCAATGGACTGCTCATCCCCGAGGCGGGGTCAGTACGAATCGCTGACGGCGACCTCTTGCGGGTGGGCGAGCTCGACCTTCGCTGTTCCTTTGGCCCAACCGGGATCGGAGTGGAAGATCGATGAGCGTCTCCTTCTTGCTCACCTTGTTGGTCAGTGGAGCACTGCTCTGGGTCTTGCTGCGGCTCGCCCGGGCGGGGCCCCCCTGGCACCCGTCACGGCCAGAATCTCCCGCGCCAGACCATACCCTTCAGCCCGATGCCGGCAGAACCTGTCGAAGTGGTCCCGAACTGACCCGTCGCCGTTTGCGGCTAGCCTTGGCGCTTCTCTTTCTCCTCTTTCTGGCCGCTTTTGGCTTTCACTTCTACTGGGCCCTTCTGGCAGCAGGACCTCTGCGGGAAGAACCACAGTTTGCCGGCCTCAAGAACCGGGAAGACCAGCGCCAGCGCCGGAGGATCGAGAGCCAATTGCGCGGTTGGGTCTACGACCGGAGCCACGATCCACGCCGGGCCCTCGCGCGGTACCGGTATCGCCAAGGGCACTTTCTGCGGGACTATCCGTTAGGAGCGGCGACGGCTCACCTGGTGGGCTATGGGTCGCTCGTTCGTGGGGAGTCCGCTCTGGAGAAGGTCGTCTTGCCGCGACCGGATGCGCTGGCCCCTCTGCCGTGGTGGGCGCGTTGGCTGGCGACGGTGCGGGAGTCCCCGCTGCCTCCGGTCGGGCGCGATCTGGTGACGACGGTCGATTTAGACCTCCAGCGCGAGACCTACCAGCAGCTCCAAGGCCGTGAGGGAGCAGTCGTCATCCTTGACGCGACCAACGGGGCGATCCTCTCGTTGGCGAGCAGTCCTGGTTTCGAGCTCGATGACATCGAGGTCGATGCCCGTTGGGCCCGGCTGCGCTCGGATCAACGTCGCAACCCCCTCCTCAACCGTGCCCTTCACGAGTACTACCTGCCCGGCTCGACCTTCAAGGTGTTGACGGCGGCGGCAGCCATCGAGGCGGGGCTCAGTCGGCAACGCTTTCTCTGCAAGTCTGAGGGGTGGTTGGCACCGGGCGCGGGGCGACCGATCCGGGATGATCGCGGAGAAGCCCACGGCGAAATCGATCTCGCCGCTGCCTTTCCCGTCTCATGCAACCAGTATTTCGCGCAACTGGGAGTCGCGCTCGGCCGCCAGCGGATGGGGACGATCGCCGAGCGGGCCGGGCTCCGCCTCTTTTCGACCCCTGCCGCGTCATTGCGGGCTGGCTGGGCGCAGGACCTCTGGAATACGGATGAGCCGATGCTGGCCTCCGTGCTGGCACCCCGCCAGTCGACCTTTGTCGATGGCCGCGGGCTCTCCCCGTACGATCTCGGTCTGGAGTCGATCGGGCAGGGCTATCTGCAAGTCACCGCTCTCCAGATGGCGCTGGTTGCCGCCGCGATCGCCCACCCCGAGGGACAGATGATGCGGCCAACTCTCGAAGCCGGCCGTCCCGCTGTCCCTTTCCAGTATGCCGTCGAGTCGGCTACTGCACAGCGACTCCGGCAGTTGATGCGAGAGGTGGTCACCCGCGGCACGGCCCGGCGCGCCTTCGCCGATGGGGCAGGGGGATCGTTGCCGGCGGCCGGGAAGACGGGGACCGCCCAGCGACAGGTCAATCAGCTGGATGCCGCCGGGCGGCCCATCCTGCAACGCGACGCCCAAGGGCGGGATCGGCTCCGTAAGACCCTTCGTCAGGACGCTTGGTTCATCGGGTTCACGCCGATCGACTCTCCCCGGCTCGCCATTGCGGTCGTCCTCGAAGGGGGCGGCTACGGTGGCGAGGTCGCTGCCCCGATCGCCGCCGCGCTCTTTCGCAAGGCTGCCAGCCTTGGCCTGACCCGCCCTTAAGCTTACGCTGGCTGGGACCCCTCGTGTGGGTCTTACCACTTCCTTGAATCTTTGCCTTGAGGGCAGTAGACTCGAGTTTACTTTTCAGGATTCACTCTCAGTTTCATCCTTTCCTGGCTGGTTCTCTTGCGCCGATACATTGCCGCGGATGATCGATCGCGTGATCCATTTCCAGAGGGATGGCGGTGAGATGGACCAAGAGCCGATCGACGAGGGGGTTCGATATGACAGGAATCCATCCCGTGAAGCGAATCGCTGGATGGGCCGGGCTGGCCCTTCTTGCGCTTGTCTCTTGCACGGTCGCCTGCCAGCGTACGGGACCGCTCCAAGAGAAGGCCTTTGTCGCACCTGAGCGGCTCAAGCTGAAGAGCTCGACGGCGCAGGCTGCCCGGTATACTGCCGAGCTCCCCGGAGGAGCCCTCGTCACGGTAACGGACCGCGAAGAGTCGGAAGAGGGGATCCTTTGGGCAGAGATCCGTGGCCCAGAACCCGAAAATCGGGTCGGCTGGGTCGAAAATCGATTCCTCATCAAGGCTGATCTGGTTGAATCGTCCCGTGGGCTTGAAGCGGAGATCCGGGCCACTTCGACTCAGGCAATTGGCCGGTCGAAGGCGACGCTCAAGCTCCGTCTGACCCCTGACCGCACCGCAGAGGAGAACGTCATCACCGTCGTCTCTTCGGGAACCCTCCTCGAGATTGGCCGGCGCGAGCGCCGCCCGCGTCCGACAACTCCCCTCTCCTCTGTCAACGAGGGCGACGATTCCGTCGCTACTCCACCCGTGGTCCTT
>JBMUAP010000060.1:0-10590 GCA_049454155.1 Blastocatellia bacterium | reverse complement strand
CCACGTTTCGACCTGCAGCGGATTTTCGACCAGCACCGCGAAGTGGATGTCAGGATACTCTCCGATGATCTCCCGGACCCGTCGCGCATTGGGACCGACCACTGGGTAGGCGACGAGCAGGTCCTTCGCGCCGGCGCGGCACGCCGTTACCAGTTCGAGCGTCGTCGCGCATTTGAAGTGGGTGACGCCCTTTTCGACGAGGCGCCGCATGACGAACTCCAGCTTCGTCGTCTTGATGTGTGGGCGCCAGCGATCGACCTGCCCATCGAGCACCCGGATCATCGCCTCGATATTGGCCTCGACTCGCTCAGGATAGATCAGGAGGGCCGGGGTCAGCAGTTGCTTGGCCTCCGGGAAGCGGTAGGCAGCGTCGGAGGTGAAGAGGTCGTGCGTCTGTGTCAAATCGATGGCCATGGCGTTTCTCTCGTACTTTCATTGAAATCTGTCATTCTGGATCTGTCATTCTGGAACCGATCTCCTTCTGAAACCAGTCTCTTCAGATGAGACCAAGTGAGAGAGGAGAAGGGGTTGGTACGGCGACATCGTAGCGCTCTTTTCCCTCTTTGTGTAGTCTCGGCCGCTCAGCAGGGATTCGTGTCAGACCATTCGAGTCAAGGAGCTCCTGGCGTTCAAGCGATCCAAGAATGGAGAGGCCGTTGGGGGAGGTTCTCCCTCTCCCAACGGCCCTCTGACGAGCTTCCGCTCGATGGAACCAAGCGGGACGAAGCGGGCTACCAGCGTCCGCCGCCAGAACCGCCCCAGTAGTCTCGGTAGGAGTCTTTGAATCGGACCAGCTCGAGGAGGCGGTCTCTACCGAACCTTCTCACCAATGGGTTGAATTGACCACCGCTTCTGAGTACCTCGATCGAACCGATGCTCAATCGGGCGAGAGCTTCCTTGCGGAGATATTCCAACTGAGCTTCTCGATTGGTGTAGGTCGTGGCGTGAACTTGTGCGGCAGCAAAATCTCCAGCGAGAATGGCCCTTTCGTACGCATCCTCCGCTGCCTCTTCCACTTCATCGTCCTCGAAGGGGAGGGCGTCCAAGTATTCATTGATCAATCTCCGCAGCGCCACCTCCTGCGCGGTCGAGAGTGCCGGGGCGGGGGCCTGAGCGATCGCTCGTTTGAGCCGCGCGAGTGGATCCGGCGTTCTTCCTTGCGCGAAGGTTCCCGCGGCACAGATCACGACCATCGCCAGGGAAGCGACGATTCGATGTGTCAGATTGGTCATCGATTCTTCTCCTTTCTTCTCCAGTTGGTGCTGGTTGATGTCTCACCGGTCCCGTCCGTCTCCGGGACTTTGTTCTGTGTCAGGTGTGCCCGTGCCAGCTTTCGGGACCCATTCAATGGGTATGCAATGAGCTTGCCAAGGAGGGATTTTCCTGAAGCGGAATCCTAATCCTCGTGACTAGAACGACTTATGAGAGCGGCGCTGCGTGGGCCCCCTTTGTCGATGTGACATTATTCAACAGTGGCTGTGGCGATCTTCGACAGATACGTCGAGGGATCTGGCCTGGGAAGGCGAGATGACCTCGACCTGCCCCCCTTCCAGCTGAGTGCGGCCGGACGGAACGCTCTTTGCGTCAATGCGCCCAAGCCTGATACCGCTTGATTCCGAAAGATACTCGAAGGTGGAGGAGCGAGCGTTTCGGGCGCGGATCTACTGGCAAAGATGTGTGCAGGGGGCTTTTCAAGTTGTCTCCCGGGGGATTCGTTGATTGTCAAATTCTGCTTGAATGTGAGAAGGTACACCTGATAATGACCACTGGAATGAATGCAAGACGCCGGTCAGCAGGGGTGGCCGACGACCGGGAAGCGGAAGGAGATCGACGAGATGGTCAGAAACGGGTTCTGGCAGGCGCGGCAAGGGTCCCCGCTGCGGGGCAAAAGTGGACGTGGGTTGTCTTGGGTGCTTCTCGGCTGTTCTCTTCTCTGTGGTTGGGCCGTCGAGAGCGGGTGGAGATCGGGCGGACTTGCCCAGTCGGCGGAGCCGGTGGGAGAGGGCTTCGCCGCCTTGCGCTACCGTTCGATCGGCCCAGCGCGTGGAGGAAGGGTGACCGCGGTGGCGGGCCACCGGGCCCAGCCGCGGACCTACTACTTTGGGGCGACCGGCGGGGGCGTCTGGAAGACGACCGATGCGGGGCACACCTGGGACCCGATCTCGGATGGAGCGTTCGAGACGGCGTCGATCGGGGCGATCGCTGTCGCCGAGTCCGATCCCGAGACGGTCTACGTCGGGACGGGGAGCGCGGCGATCCGCAGCAATGTCATCGTCGGGCGTGGCCTCTACCGCTCACGGGACGGCGGGAAGACTTGGCAGCACGTCGGGCTGCGCCGCACCGGACAGATTGGCGCGATCCGGGTCCATCCGCGCAATCCCGCGATCGCCTATGTCGCGGCTCTGGGTCAGCCCTTCGGCCCCAACGAAGAACGCGGCGTCTTTCGTACCCGCGATGGGGGCGCGACCTGGGAGAAGGTCCTCTACCTCAATGACCGGACCGGCTTTGTCTCCCTGGCGCTCAATCCGGCCAATCCGGACGAACTCTATGCCGGGGCCTGGCAAGCGGTCCGGCATCCCTGGACGATCCTCAGCGGCGGTCCCGCGAGCGTCACTGGCCTCTACAAGACGATGGACGGGGGCACGACCTGGACCCATCTGACCGAGGGGCTTCCGACCGGCCTGATCGGCAAGGTCGACATCGACCTCTGCCAGTCCTCTCCCCACAACGTCTACGCCATTCTTGAAGCCGACGGTGGTCAGGGAGGTGTCTACCGCTCGAGCGACAGCGGCGCGACCTGGAAGCGGGTCAACCGTACTCCGGCGTTGCTGGCACGCCCCTTCTACTACACCTACATCGACGTCGACCCGAAGGACCCGGAGAAGGTCTGGGTCAACAACCTCTCCCTCTGGCGTTCGATGGATGGCGGACGCACCTTCCAGACGATCTCGACCCCCCACGGGGACAACCACGGGATGTGGATCAATCCGGACAATCCGGATCTGATCGTTCAATCGAATGACGGGGGAGCCAATGTCTCGCTCGATGGCGGGCGCAGTTGGTCGAGCATCTACAACCAGCCGACGGCGGAAATCTATCAAGTGGCGGTCGATGACCAGACGCCCTACCGCGTCTACGGCGCCCAGCAGGACAACACGACCCTCATCCTGCCCAGCCTGCCACCGACGGTCGAGCCGGTCGATGACCCGGTGCAGCTCTGGCAATCCGGTCCGGGCTGCGAGACCGGCCCGATCGTGCCGCACCCGCGCAACCCGCAGATCGTTTACGGTGCCTGCAAAGGGGAGTTCTACCGGATGAACCTCGCGACGGGCCAGACGGTCAGCTACTGGGTCCACCCACAGAATCGTTATGGCCACAATCCGCGCGACATCCGCTATCGGTTTCAGCGGGTCTCCCCACTGGAGGTCTCGCCACACGATCCGAGCGTCGTCTACCACGCCTCGCACGTTGTCCATCGCACGCGCGACGAGGGCGTGACGTGGGAGGTGATCAGCCCCGACCTCACCGCCAACGATCCGGCGCGGCAGGTCATCTCCGGCGGGCCGATCACGCGCGACATTACTGGCGAAGAGGTCTACAGCACGATCTATGCCTTCCGGGAATCTCCGCTCGAGCCGGGCGTCCTCTGGGCTGGAGCCAACGACGGGCCCGTCCACGTCTCGCGCGACCACGGGAAAACCTGGCGCCAAGTGACGCCAGCCGGACTGCCCCCCGGGGGGCGAGTCCAGAACATCGAGCCCTCCCCCCACCGGAAAGGCTCGGCCTACCTCGCCATCTACCGCTACCTGCTCGACGATTGGCAGCCCTACCTTTACTTGACCAACGACTACGGGGCGACGTGGCGTCGCCTGACCGATGGGCGGAACGGCATTCCGGCCGACACGCCCACGCGGGTCGTGCGCGAGGATCCCTCGCGCGAGGGGCTGCTCTACGCCGGAACAGAGAATGGGATGTACGTCTCCTTCGATCAGGGAGCGAACTGGCAGCGATTTCAGCGCAACCTGCCGGTGACACCCGTCACCGACCTGCGGGTTCACCGACGGGATCTCGTCGTCTCGACGATGGGGCGAGGCTTCTGGATCCTCGATGACTTGACGCCGCTTCACCATTGGCAGGAGGCAGCGGCGGCGAAGGCGCCGCGATTGGTTCCGCCCCGGGAAGCGACGCGAATCCGCTATGTGCCGATGGGGGGGCGTCCCGAGGTGCCAGAGTATCCCGCGCCAGCCGCAACGATCGACTACTGGCTGCCGCCGGTCACTCCCAAGGAGGTGACGCTCGAGATTCTCGATCGCGAGGGCCGTCGGGTCCATCGCGAGATCAGCCGGCCCGTCGACACCGAACCGGCTCCGGGGCAGGGGATGCGGGCTCCCGCCAGGAGCGGGCCGATGGTGCGCGGGCTGACCGCGCGACCGGGCCACAACCGTTACCGCTGGGATCTGCGAATGGATGACGGGGGAGGCCGATCCCTCCCCGGGCCACTGGTGGTCCCGGGAAGCTACACCGTCCGGCTCTCGGTCGACGGCTGGCAACAGACAGAGGCGCTGACGGTCGTCGCCGACCCCCGGTTGGCTGGCGACGGGGTGACGGCCGCCGACCTTGAAGAACAGCTCGGACTCAGTTTAGCCATTCGCGCGACGACCCGCGAGGCACGCGCCCTTGTCGAGCGCATCGACGCCCGTCTGCGCTCGCTTCCAGACTCACAGAAGGCCCCGTGGCAGTCGCTCCGTGCACAACTGGTGACCGCCCCCGGGGCGTACCCTCAACCGATGCTCCTCGATCAACTCGGGAGCCTCTACCGGATGGCCACCAGCGCTGATCGCAAAGTTGGCCGGAGCGCCTTTGATTTCCATGCGGAACTGCGGCAGAGCCTCCGTGGCTTGGAGGCGGAAGCGGCCGCCCTGGCCGGAGGGGCCCCACAGCGTTGACCCAGTCGGCCCAGTCAGAATCAGAAGAAAAGGAGACCAACGATGAGTCGCTTGTCACGAAGATCGTTTGCAAAGGGAGCCATGGCGACGGGGACGGTGGGTCTGCTGGCCAAACCCCAGGTACGGGGGGCCAACGACCGGATTCGCGTCGCCCTGATTGGATGCGGGGATCAAGGAACTGCTCTCTGGAAGCGGTTTCTGGCCCAGCCAGATGTCCAACCCGTCGCCGCCTGTGACGTCTACCAGCCCCACCTGCAACGGGCCGCAGAGATGGCACCCAGCGGACTCCGCCGGGAGGAGGACTTTCGCCGGATCCTCGATCTCAAAGACGTCGACGCGGTGATCGTTGCGACACCTGACCACTGGCACGCCCTGCCGACGATCCTCGCCTGCCAAGCCGGCAAGGATGTCTACGTCGAGAAGCCACTCTCCCTGACGGTCCAAGATGGCCGGGCCATGGTCAAGGCCGCCCGACAATACGGGCGAATCGTCCAGACTGGCAGCCAGCAGCGCTCGAGCCTTCACTACCAGAAAGCCGTTAAATTGGTGCAGGATGGGGTCATTGGCCCCGTTCACAAGATCACTGCCGGCTACACGCGCAACGCCATGCCGGGCTTTCTCCCGATCGAGTTGGGGCCACAGCAACCGCCGACGCTCAACTGGGATCTCTGGCTCGGCCCCGCCCCGAAGGTCCCGTTCGATCCCTTCCGCTGTCTCTACCACTTCCGTTGGTTCTGGAACTACTCCGGGGGGCAGATGACCAACTGGGGCGCCCACAACCTGGATGTTGCCCGCTGGACCTTGGGCGAGGTCGGCCCGCAGGCAGTGACCGCCTTCGGAGGACGCTACGAGATTCAGGACGGTGGCGAGACGCCCGATGTCCAGGAGGTCATCTACCGTTTCCCGAAGGCGCTGGTGACTTGGTCCGGGCGGGAGGTCAACCGGCTGCGCGACGAGTACCTTGTCTTTCACGGTACGCTCGGCTCCCTCAGCCTCATGCGCAACGGCTTCACGGTGACACCAGAGGTCTGGCGCGGGCGCCGCAACCGCAACACCACCCCGGCGATGGAGCCGATCGAAGAGGTGGGCGATCCCCGCCAGATGGAAGTCGCTCACGTGCGCAACTTTCTCGACTGCCTGCGCAGTCGGCAACGACCCGCGGCCGATGTCGAGGAGGGGCACCGGACCGCCGTCATGTGCCATCTCGGGAATATCGCCACCCGCCTCGGACGGACCCTCACCTGGGACGCGGCGACCGAACGGTTCCAGAACGACGAGGAGGCCAACCGCTACCTTGGCTACACCTATCGTTCCCCCTGGAACACTTATCAGAAGTCGTAGCGATGGTTCGAGCAGGGACCGATCGGATTCCCGACGGTCCCTGGCTTTTGACAAATCGTCATTACTTACGGGGAAGAAGGTTGGGAAGTGGGCTGGGTCAACAAGCAGTCAACCCCAGTAGTGAAGAGGTCATTGCACCACCGAGTCACAGAGATCACCGAGTAGAAGATTGAGACACTGGTTTGGCCAACGAACGACGAACGTGGACCATCTGGGTTTGTCATCATTGGACTGCAGGATACCTTGAAGTTCGTCAATGCCTTGAGTGGTTACGATAAATCAGATGACGACCGGGGGCGCTTCACTCGCGAGTGGCAGTCTCCGGCAGCAGGAAGAAGGAAGGATCCATCATGAAAGCACTTCGTAAGGAGCATCTCGACGTCGAAGGTCTCCATTATGTCGACTCACAGCCCGAGCCGGTTCCGTCGCCATCGGAAGTCAAGATTCGGGTCATCGCCGCTGGCATCTGCGGCACGGATTACGGGATCTATCATTCCTCGACGCGGCGTGGGATCCAGGATGAGATGCTTCGCCACCTTGGACAGGACGCGACCCGCTACCAACCACTCGTCATCGGCCACGAGTTCTGCGGGGAGGTGGTCGAGGTCGGCGCCGGGGTCTCGCCGGACCTCGTCCGGGTCGGCGATTACGTGACGAGCGAGATGCACATCGCCTGCGGCTACTGCCATCAATGCATGACCGGCCGCAAGCATGTCTGCCAGAACGTCAAGGTAAAGGGGGTCCACCTCCACGGCACCTTTGCCGATTACGTCGTCGTCCCGAGTGAGAATGTCATTAATCTCGAGCGCTTTGGAGGCAAGGCGATGATCCCCCCCCGGTTCGCGGCCTTTCTTGACGCCCTCGGCAACGCCGTCCACACCGTCATGGAAGGAGAGGTCTCCGGCAAGACCGTTGCCATCCTCGGCTGCGGAACCCAGGGGATGATGGCGACGGCAGTGGCGCGAGCCCTCGGGGGTAGGCGGATCTTCGTGCCAGACTTCTCCAGCCCCGGTGGCTTCGACACGCCCGCCATTGCCCGTCGCTTCGGGGTCGCCGTCGAGATGGGGGCCGATTTCTGCTTCGACACCAACCAAGAGAACTCCCCCGGGCAGAAGCAGGAACTCTACCAGCGGGTTGCCGACGAGCACGGAGGCGGCGTCGATGTCATCCTCGAGATGAGCGGGTCGGAGGCGGCCTACCGCGACGCTGGCAAGCTGGTCAAGAATGGCGGGCAGATCATGCTGCTCGGCATCCCCTCCCGTCCGCTCTCGCAGTTCGATGTCGGCAACGCCATCGTCTGGAAAGGCGTGACCATGCGGGGCATCTTCGGCCGACGGATGTACGAGACGTGGTACACGATGCTCGACCTCCTCGCCGCCGACAAGTCATGACTCAAGCACAAGCTGGAGAAGATCATCTCGCGCCAAGCCATTCCGCTCGAACGCTTCGAGGAGGGCTTCGAGAAGATGCGCTCGCAGGAGGCGGTCAAGGTTCTGCTGACCCCCGATCCAACCTTTCAGGTGGAGGCGGCAACGGCATGACTCCTGATCAACTCTACCAACAGCTCCAGCGGGAACTCGACAGCTTCGAGGCGGCCCAGACCTTCAAGTACGAAGTCCCGCTCGAAGGGGAGCAGGGCGGGACCGTCCTCGTGCGGGGGCGCCAATGCGTCATGCTCGCCTCGAACAACTACCTCGGACTGGCCAATCACCCGCGGGTCCGGCAGGCTGCTCACGAGGGGATCGACCGCTGGGGGTTCGGGCTCTCCTCGGTCCGCTTCCTCTGCGGCACGCAGCCGATCCACCTCGCCCTGGAGGAGCGGATTGCCCGCTTTGTCGGGTGTGAAGCGGCGATCTTGCACGGGTCGTGTTTTGCCGCCAACGAGGCCTTCTTCGCGGGGCTCCTCGCCAGTCCGTTTGCCGGGATGGAGGGGGAGGCCGATGTCATCTACAGCGACCAGTACAATCACGCCAGCATCATCGACGGCGTGCGTCTCTGCCGTGGCATTGCCAAGCAGGTCGTCTCGAAGGTCTACCGCAACCGGGATGCCGGCCACCTGCGTGAGCTGCTTGAGGCCGACCGCGATCTCCCTTACCGGGTGCGGCTGATCGTCACCGATGGTGTCTTCTCGATGGAGGGCCACCTCGCGCCGCTGCCGGAGCTGGTCGCCCTCGCGCGGGAGTTTGGGGCCCTGCTGATGGTCGATGAATCCCACGCCTCTGGCGTCATTGGAGCGACTGGGCGGGGAACGCCGGAAGCGCTCGGCGTTCACGGGCAGGTCGATGTCGTCACTGGCACCTTCGGCAAGGCACTCGGCGGAGCGAGCGGCGGCTTCATTGCCGGCCGTCGCCCCCTCATTGAATTCCTGCGCCAGAAGTCGCGCCCCTACACCTTCTCGAACACCATGCCGCCGCCGGTCGTCACCGGATCGCTCGCCGCCCTCGATCTGATCGAGACCGATCCCTCGATTGTCGGCCGCCTTCACTCGAATACCCGCCATTTCCGAGAGGGCATCGTCGCCGCCGGATTCACGATTCTGGAGGGCGACCACCCGATCGTCCCGGTCATGCTTGGTGAGGCCGCGCTAGCCCAGGAGATGAGCCGGCAACTCCTCGACGAGGGCGTCTACGTCAAGGGGCTCTGGTACCCGGTCGTCCCGAAGGGCGAAGCACGGTTGCGCGTCCAGATCTCGGCGGCGCACACGCCAGCCGATCTCGACCACGCCATCGCGGCTTTTACCACCGTCGGGCGGAGACTGGGAGCCATCGCATGACGCCACGCGAACTCATCAGACAGTGGGTCGAGGCCTTCAACCGCGCCGATCCAGAGGCCCTCGCCGACTTTTACCACGAGGAGGCGGTCAATCACCAAGTCGCCGAATCTCCAGTCGTCGGTCGCGCCGCCATTCGCGAGATGTTTCAGCGTGAATTTGCTACGGCCGAGATGGTCTGTCTCGTCGAGCAGATCTTCGAGGAAGGAGAGTGGGCGATCCTCGAATGGCGCGACCCGCTCGGGCTACGCGGTGCCGGCTTTTTTCACGTCGTCGATGGACGCATCCTCTTTCAGCGCGGATACTGGGACAAGCTCAGCTTCCTGCGCGTTCACCAGTTGCCGCTTCCCACTTCCTGACCGTCACCTGGCTTGGTGCGGAGAGGGATCTCCGGGTTTTGTGTGGGATAACTACCCCCGGAGAGGAAAATCAGAAAGTGGACCGGGCCGACCAGAGACCGCTCTCAGAACGGAAGACATGATTGCACCACCGAGACACAGAGAACACCGAGAAGAAGGTTGAGGAGTGACTCGCGCCAACAAACAACCAACGTCTGGACAGATCACATCACGGCATGACAGAGAGATCACCGAGAAGAAGATTGACCCCCTTTTGGTTCATTAACGCTGTGAATAGCTGCCATTTCCATTAGAGTCCTGCGGGATCGAATGCGTTCCTGGGTGCGGCAGGACTGTGGCGGTCGGGCGCTGGCAGGGCAATCGTCGATTTGGTCTGGGGGGCAATGCGGCGGCACGCAGGTGAGCGGCAATGGCGAGAGGGGATCCACCGATGAAGGAGAGCAAAAGAGAGGAAGTCACCCCGGGGGATCGCGCGGCGCCCCGAAGTGGACGTGACGACAAGGCTGCCCTGCTGCACCTGCTCCAGCAACGCTTCCCCGCGCTACTGGCGCTCTATGCCTTTGGCAGCCGGGTGACGGGAGGGGCGCCGGCGGAAAGTGACCTTGACTTGGCGATCCTCGTCGATGGACAAGTCGACCCGCTCTCCCTCTTCCATCTGGCAGGGGAACTAGCCGAGGTCGTTGGCTGCGACGTCGATCTCGTCGATTTCCGCACCGCTTCAACGGTCATGCAGTACCAGATCCTCACCACCGGCGAGCGCTGGTGGCACCGGGACTTCCGGGCGGACCTCTACGAGTCGATGGTTCTCAATCAGAAGACCACTCTCGACGAGGCCCGCGCCGGTCTGATTGGCGACATCCTGCAGCGGGGCAGCGTCCATGGCCGATGACCTTCTGATCAACAAGACGGTGACGATCGAGCGCTGCATCTCCCGGATCCGGGAGGAGTATGGCAACGACCAGACGGCATTCAGCCGCAGCCATACTCGACAGGATGCGGCGATCCTCCATATTCAGCGAGCCTGTGAGGCGGCGCTCGATATGGGCCATTACTTGGTGCGACGAGAGAGATTGGGCGTTCCACAAAGCTCTCGCGACATCTTCACCCTCTTGGCCCAGGCCGGCTGGATTGACCAACCACTCGCGGAAGAGATGAAACGCATGGTTGGGTTCCG
>JBMUAP010000059.1:0-10620 GCA_049454155.1 Blastocatellia bacterium | reverse complement strand
GCTGTACTTGGCGGCCCGCTCGAGCAGTCGAGAATGGAGATAGAAGACATCGCCCGGATAGGCCTCCCGTCCAGGGGGACGGCGCAGCAACAGCGAGATTTCGCGGTACGCCGCCGCGTGCTTGGAGAGATCGTCATAGACACAGAGGACCGCGCGCCCCCTGTCCATGAAGTACTCCCCGATGGCACAGCCGGCGTAGGGAGCGATGTACTGCATCGCGGCGGGCTCGGAAGCGGCGGCGGCGACGATGATGGTGTAGCTCATCGCGTCATACTTCTCGAGGGTCGCCTGTACCTGGGCAATGGTCGAGGCTTTCTGGCCGATGGCGACGTAGACGCAGACGACATCCTTGCCGCGCTGATTGATGATTGCGTCGATGGCCACCGCCGTCTTGCCGGTCTGACGGTCACCGATGATCAACTCGCGCTGCCCGCGGCCGATCGGGACCATGCCATCGATCGCCTTGAGTCCTGTCTGGAGGGGCTCCTTGACGGGTTGCCGGTCGACGATGCCGGGTGCAATCCGCTCGATAGGCATGAACTGATCGGCCTGGATCGGGCCCTTGCCATCGGCGGGCTTGCCCAGCGCGTTGACAACGCGGCCCAACATCGCCTCTCCCGATGGAACCTCGATGATTCGCCGGGTCCGTTTGACGACATCGCCCTCTTTGATCGCCTGGTACTCTCCGAGCAGGACCGCTCCGACCTTCCCCTCTTCGAGGTTGAGAGCAAGCCCGAAGGCTCCCTTGTCGAAGTCGAGGAGTTCGCCCGCCATGACCTTCTCCAGGCCGTGCACCTCGGCAATGCCGTCTCCCACCTTGGTGACGTTCCCAACCTCGGCAACTGTCACGCTGAGATCGAAGTTTTCGATCTGCTGGCGAATGATGGAACTGATCTCGTCTGCTCTGATTTCATCTGCCATTGTCTGCTCCCGTTCTGTTTCCAGGCGGTTGCCCATCCGCCGCCGAAGACAGGGAAAAAGAGTGAAGTCTCAGGACCGCGCGTCCAGCATCTGTTGCCGAAGCTGCGTCAATTGATTGCGGATGGATCCGTCATACACGGTACTGCCAATGCGCGCGACCAGTCCCCCGAGAATCGAGGGGTCGATCTGAAAATGGAGGCGGACAGGGCGGCCAGTCGCGGTGGCGAGTTGTTGCTCGAGCGCGTCGCGTTGCTCCTTGCCAAGGTCCCGGGCCGTGACGATCTCCGCGGCGACGATGCCGGCACGAGCGTCCAGTTCACGATGGACCGCCTGCAGCATCGGATCGAGTTGATGCAACCGGCCATTGGTCAGGAGGAGCCGGAGGAAATTGGCCGTCGTCGGTTGGAAAGAGAGGCGGTCGAGGAGGGCCTGTAACACCCCGCGCTTGCGTTCGAGGGGAATCGTTGGATTGGCAAAGACGTGACGGAGTTCCTCGTGGCCACCCAGCAGACCGACAAACTTCGTCAGATCCGCCACGACCGACTCCACCTCCCCACGCTCTGCGGCCACTTCTACCAGCGCGCGAGCATACCGATTGGCTACTGTCGTGATACTCATACTCTTCCTGACTGGGCAGTCCAACTACTGCACTACGCTCGACATCTGCTCCGTGACACGCTGGATCAGCCGCGCGTCGTCCTCCGGGCTCAACTCCTGATGAAGAAACTGTTCGGCGAGTCGGTTAGCCTCGAGGGCAACAAAGACCTTCAGGTCACTGAGGGCAATCTGCCGGGCGGACTCGATCTCGCGCTGCGCTCCCTGGCGAAGGCGTGCAAGATCCTGCTTCGTCTCGGCTTCGATCCGGGCCCGCTCCGCAGCGATCTCGCGGGAGGTCTGCTCGCGCAGCGCCACGAGATCTTGATCGAGGCGCGCCATCCGCGCCGCCAACTCGGCCATCTTCTCTTCGGCCGCCGCCTTCTCCCGGGCAGCCCGGTCGAGCATCTCCCGCACCTGCACGAACCGCTCCGAGAAGAACCGGTGTACAGGACGTCGGACGATCCAGTACATCGCCAGAAGAAAGATTGTCAGGTTGATCGTCTTGGCTACTCCCGGCGTCAACCACCCGGCCCCACTCCCCGCCAGCAGCAGCCAACCACTGCCCAGTTCTGGCAGGATCTGCCCACGCGACGTGCTCATTTGGATCTCGTTCCCCATGATTTCCCCGAGATTTGGTTACCCCTGCCTTCCCTCGGAACGAATCGCGCGACCGAGGAGCTGCGAGGAGATGGAGGTGGCCATCTGGCGAACTTCCCCGCCGAGTGACGCACGGGCCATCTCCGCCTGATCAGCGATCTCCTGCTTGGCCACGGCCAACTCGCCGGCCATCTCCTCCCGCGCGCGCGCGATCGATGCCGCACGTGTCGCCAAGGCCTCGCGCCGGAAAGACTCGATCTGCTGGTAGGACTCGGCACGGGCGGCCCGAATCCGGCCCTCGTAAGCGGCGATCTGCTCGTCATACCGCGCGAGGATCGCCTTCGCTTCCGAGAGACGCCCTCCGCCGAGCCGCTCCCGCTCCTCCAGAACTTGATTGATCGGCTTGAAGAGAGTGCGGTTGAGGAGAAAGATCAGGAGGAAGATCGAGACGAAAATGAAGAGAAACGATCCATCAATGCTCAGCACGTTGCCGGCCAGGGCGAAATTCACGATTCCCAATGTCCCAAGTAATGACATCTCTTCCTCTCTCAACCATTTGTCGATCGGTTCCGCTTTCAGGATGGCCCGTCAAGTCGGGACTCGATCGACGCTGTTCGGCTGACCGCCACTTGCCCTGCTGCTCAGTCTTTCCCTGAAGGCGTCAAAGAGTATGGATTGCAACGCCCTGCGTCAGAATCAGTAACGGAGGGAGTGGTTCTCTTTGCCGCTTCGCAAAATTCAAACAGGAAACCTAGCATATCGTTTCACAAAGAGTCAATTCAGGCAGGGCAAGACTGCGGTCAGCCACTAAGGGAAGGGGTCAGGTCGAGGCGAGTCGGCAAGAGGCGTCTGCCAGAGCGGGCCATCTTGGCAGACGCCGACATCACCGACAAAATCCCCCCCAATTCCGACAGACTCCCCACCCGAGCAGAAAAGAGCCCAGGGAGTGGCTACTTGCGACTGACGCTCATCGTCGCGGCGGGGGCCTGCCAGCGGAGCGCGGTCAACCCGCGGAGTTCCCGCACGAAGAGCTGATCTCCGGCGACGGCAAGGTGGGCCCACGTCTCATCGTCGGTGATGCGGCGCTCTTCGAGAAGTTGAAAGGCGGTCGGATCCGCTTTGATCAAGAGGAGGATGCCACGCTCGTCGAGGCCGAGGATCCGATCCCCCTGGGCGACCAGACTGACATACTTCCCGAACGGGGTGGAGGTCCAAGTGCGCGCCCCTGTTCGCAGATCGATGCAAGTGAACCGCTGGTTGCCGAGGTGAAGATAGGCATATCCATCGATGATGACCGGGGTCGACATATAACCAGAAGCGTTGTTGCTCCAACTCTCCGCCACTTGAAACTTCTCCCCAGTCCGGGCGATGTCGTAGCGCCAACTCTTGTTCTGGTAGCTGCTGGTAAAGACCGCATCACCGAAGACGACCGGCGTCAGGATGTTCATTCCCCGGAAAGAGGCAACCGGTGTCTGCCAGAGTACCTGCCCATCCCCCAGATCGATTCCCGCCAAGACTTCGCGGGACTGGACGACGAGTTGGCGCTTGCCGGCAATCGTCGCCAAGACCGGGGAGGAGAACGCCCCTTCCGACATCACGCCATACTTCCCCTCGAAGGCTCGCCAGAGGATCTTCCCGGTTCGCTTGTCGATCTTGATCGTCGAATTGGCGGCCTGCACATAGAGGTAGTCGCCGTCGACCAGTGGGGAGCAGATCAGGCCAAAGTCCGGCACAGAGGTTCCGTAAGTGGCGACAAAGTCGATTCGCCAGCGCTCCTTGCCAGTGGCGCCGTCAAGCGCGACGACGACATCCCGCATCCCGGCCACATAGAGCGTCTCCCCGTCGAAGGCTGGGGTCGAACGGATCCAATCACCACGGGACTTGGCATAGAACGGCACCGAGATCGCTCCTGGCCAGGAGGCGGTCCATCGCTCGGCCCCGGTTCGTCGGTCGAAGGCGCGGACGACCTCCGTCTGTTTCTCTTTGGTCTCCGTCACGAAGACGAGCTTCTCCGAGACGATCGGTCCAGAGTAGCCCGGCTCGAGCGGCGCCTGCCAGACCTTGGTCAGATGGGATTCGGCGAGGGAGGCAGGCCAGACCGGTCCCGCAATCCGCCCATCCCGGGAAGGTCCTCGCCACTGTGCCCAGGTCGCCAGTTTCTCTTCTTGGCGAGGCTCCGGGCGGGATTGCGCGCCCGCCTTGCGGGCCGTCTTCTGGGAAGCCCCGGCTGGACGCGGCGACTGCGCCTCGGCACCGGTGAGCCAACTCCCCGTCAAGAGAGTCCCCAAGAGAGTAGCGCCAGTCACCCCCAGGGTTGCCCAGAGTCCCATTCGACGCCTTGTCACCTGATTCAAATTGCGTGTTGTTCTCATTTTTCCTGACTCCTCTTGCGCGGGTGACCGTCTCGACCACAGTTGGCACTCTGCCTGGATTGAGCGAATTGGATTCGGCGAGAAAGAGAAACGCCGCGAGGAGTCCCGGGACATCACGGCAGACGGTCAGTTCGGGATGCTGTCGGACAGATGACTCCAATCGAGGATAGGACCCGATCTCCGTCACGGAAGATTCACGGGGGAACAACAGATTCGTGTTAAACTGCCCAACGATTCAGATTGGGCCTGCTGGCATCCGTCCGATCCGCGTTGTACAATGCCACGTCCACGCCTGAATAGAACAGATCAGGGGGGACCGTGGTGGCCGGGTGAGGAAGTCGAGGAGTGCCAGATAGTGCAGCTACCTCCAATTCATTGGGCGCAGCCGATCATTGGGTGCCCATCAATCAGGAAGTTTTGCCAACGAGTGGGTGAGTACGGATGTTATGATCCGATGTTACCGATGCGGGACAGACAATCTGGAAGGATCAGAGTTCTGCGATGAGTGTGGGACTTGGCTCAAACGGGGCGAGGGAGAATCGCCGAGTGGGCATTCGGTTGCCTCGCCGCCGCCAGCTCCAACATTCAATCGGGAGCAAGGGACGCCAAAACCCGCCACTCCGTATCAGCCCCCGGCCGTCCCTCCCCAATCCAGATCTGGATTGGGGGTTGGTTCAAGTTCAGGTGCGGGTGCCGGTTCTGGCTCAGGTTCTGGCCCAGCGATCCGGAGGGGGGGGCGCCCAGACCGAGAGAGACCAGATCGGGAGAAAGAGGCTTGGTTGGTGGTGCTGACGGCCGGCCGCCAAGGGCGGGAGTTTCCATTGTCGGCGCAAAGTGAATTGCTGATCGGGCGATGGGATGCGGATAGTGGCATCTTTCCCGACATCGATCTCGACCAGGACGATCCGGAAGCAAAGGTCTCGCGACGGCATGCGCGCATCACCTTCTCGAACCATCAGTACCTGATCGAGGATCTGGGAAGCACCAACGGGACCTTCATCAACCGGGGGCCGCGTCTGCTGCCAGGAAACCGACAGCCTCTCAATCACGGCGACGAGATCATCGTCGGCAAGACATTTCTTCGGTTCGTATTGAGCTAAAAACAGGGTGGCCGGGGAGCCCGGCAAGGGCGACCCGACCATCCCCCCACCTGTGATCTAACCGACTATGCCATTCTGCCCGGAGTGTGGAACCACGACCAGCGAAGAAGACCTCTTCTGTGGCACGTGCGGTGTCGGGCAAGATCGTGGGGCCCTTGTCAAGATCCCCAACGGCCAGCCTGAGGAGACTGGAGCAACCCGCATGACAGGATCCATCAACACCCCAACGGGCCTTCAACTGGCGCCTGGCACCCTCCTGGTCGAGCGTTACCGCATTGTCCGGCGAATTGGAGGCGGCGGCATGGGCTCGGTCTATCTGGCCGAGGACCAGAACTTGGCCAACCGCCCTGTCGCCGTCAAAGAGATGGTCGAGATGTTCGCGGATGAGTCCTCCCGTCAAAAGGCGATCGAGGACTTCAAGCGGGAGGCCGAGTTGCTGGCGCGGCTGGATCATCCTTCGATCCCGACGATCTACCAGTACTTTCTCGATCTCAACCGGGGCCGTTACTATTTGGTCATGAAGTACATCGACGGAGGAGATCTGGCCCGCCGTCAACGGGAGCGTGGAGGGAAGATCGATGAACTGACGGTAACGAGGTGGGCGATCGACACGTGTGATGTGCTCGACTACATTCACGGCCAGAATCCGCCGATCATCTACCGGGATCTCAAGCCTGCCAACCTGATGATCGACGCGCGGACCAATCGGATCATGCTCGTCGACTTTGGGATTGCCCGTTTTGTCGCCCCCCACCAGCGGGGCGTGACGGCGATTGGCACGATGGGGTACGCGCCACCCGAACTCTTTGCGGGCAAGGTGGAGTCGCGGTCGGATCTCTACAGCCTGGGAGCGACCATGTTCCACCTCTTGACGGGACAGGATCCACAAGACAACCCGCTGCTGATCTTCGACTTCAACAAGAATCCGCGCCCCCGGCAGATCAACCCAACCATCAGTGAAGAGATGGAGGAGCTGATCTGTCGCGCGGTCGAGCACAAACCGGAGAACCGGTTCGAGTCTGCGCGGGAGTTCGGGAACCAGCTCAAGGCCCACCTCCGCTTTCTGCAGGAGGGGCATCGTCCACAGGTCCCGGTCAGCCCGCCTCCCCCCCAGGTGCGTCCAACAGTGGCCACAGAAGTGGTCCCGTGCACCCATTGTGGACAAGATCTGGCGCCGGACGATCTCTTCTGCGCCTATTGCGGAACCAAGCAGGGGACCAAACAGGCCCTGGCGAGGTTGATCGTGCTTGGGACCAGCGAACTCTCTGCGCAATTCTCCCTCAACCAGACGGGGGAGAGCCTGATTGGCCGGGTGGACCCCAATCGAGGGATCCGTCCGGAGGTCGATCTCTCGAAATATGACCCGGCCGCCAGAGTTTCGCGCCGGCACGCCCGCATCGTCGTCCAGGACAACCAGTACTTCATCGAGGACCTGGGAAGCGCCAATGGCACCTTCCTCAATGGATCGAACAAGTTGACCCAGGGAAAGCCTCAGCTCTTGACGGCCGGGGACGAGTTGAAGCTCGGGGAGACGACCCTCAAGTTCGTCATGGCGTGAGGCAGCGGCAAGACAGAGGAGAACGAGCGCATGGAGTTCACGGTCGCGTCCGAGGGGGAGAGCCCCTCTCTCTTGTATCGCCGGATGGGGGCATTCCTGGTCGACTATCTGGCACTGTTGGCTATCCCGGCCATGACGCTGGTGCTTGCCGTCTACATCAAACGACACTGGCCCATCGTCCACTTCGAGGAGGTGATCGTGGCCCCAGGGTTTCCCGGGATCGGGGCGCTGCTGCTCTACGATTATGTCATCTCGCGTCAAGCCATTGCCGGAATCACGCAGGCGATTACGACCGCCGGGGCAATCTGTTCCCTGGGAGGAGTCCTCTACAATTGGGTCTACGTCTATGGGCAGGGACGACAGAGTTTCGGAAAGACCTTCTTCGGACTGCGGGTTGTACGGATCGACGGAACAAGGCTGGGCTATGGGAGGGCGATCAAACGCCATCTGCTCGGATATCCCCTGCTGGTGGCCAGCCTGGGGATCGGAGTGATGGGAATCCTGCGTCAGACAGAAGGAGAGGCGGGACGTGGTTGGCACGATCAAGTCGCCGGTACCCGGGTCGACGAAGAGGGGATGAAAGAGTAGGCCAGAGAAGCAGGGCAAACAGGCCCAGTCAAGGAGGCAGGAGACCCAGTTTCCGCCATCCTCCTGAGGGGGCAGTCAGGCGATCGCGATGATGACCGTAATCTATTGTGGCAGGTGTGGTTCAACGGTGGGAGTCCAGGCCCGGTTCTGTCGACTCTGCGGGGGAGACATTCTGCTCCATCGGGGTCCGGGCTTTCCCGTCGCGGTTGGCACCGGGCAACAGGCCCCTGCCCGAGACCGGCTCCCGTCTTCTGCTCCGGGCGAGTCAGAGGTGCGTCGGGCGCAGAAAGAGACAGGCAAAGGGGGATCGATCTCTTCTCTCCCTCCACAAGAAAAAGCTACGGGAGCCTCTCCGCCGACGATGGCCCCTTCGGACGAACCGGCACGGGACCTCAAGCGAGCGACCGAGTCTCAGCCTCAGGCCTCGCGTCGCCGGACCAGAATCGAGACGAGGATCACGTCGCTGACCACTCCCCAAAAGAGGCCTATCCAAAAGACTCCAATTCAGGCGGCCGTGGGCCCAACCGGAGCCGGTGCCCCACGGGCTTCTGTCGAGAAGATAGCCCGGACAGAATCTCCCGGTGTCGCGCCCACAGGATCTCCGACGTCATCGGTTTCCCCGGTCGAAGATGGGCCGCAAGGGCCCTCGCGGGTGCTGGCAAATGCCTCGGGACTTCAAACCCTCAGTCGCCGAGAGCATCGGTTGTGGGTCGGACTGACCCTGCTGACCCTGGTGGTACTGACCGGAAGCTATTTTCTGTACCGGAAGCAACTCCTGGGAAGTGAATGGGGAGGGGTCGAGCGGGAACTGCTGCGACCGGAAGACCTCAGTAAAAATCTGATCGAAGAGGGGAAGAGATCCCGGGAACGTGGACAAATGGAGGAGGCCCTCAGCCATTTCCGGCAAGCGCTCGACCTCATGCCTGGGAACCTGACGATTCTCAAACTGATGGGGGAGACCTACCAAGAGAGCAACCAGCCCGAGGAGGCGCTAGGAAGTTACTTGGCGTTGTTGCGAATCGCGCCGGATGACCTGGGGACGCGGCTGAAGGTCGCGCAGCTCTACCAAGAGGCCAACGACTGGGTAGCGGCACAACGAGAGTACCGCATCATCATTCGGCGGAATCAGACGAGCCCAGAAGCAGCGATCGCACTCGAAGCGATTGAAGCGAAGGAAGGGCCTCCAGACAGACGGCCCCGTCGCCGACCGGATCAGTCGGTGCGGGCTGCCGGTAAGCTCTCGCTTCCACAGACGAACGTGCCGTCCAATCAGACTCTTTCGCTCTCCCCGGCGCCGGTCCCGCCCGAAGCAGCCGCGCTGCCCGGCGTGATGAAGACAGAACAGATGATCGAGCAGCCAAACCCAGCGATCTTGGCTGAGGTGCGCAAGGATCGCGGTCTCCGCTACCTGAGAATCGGGGAGTATCGCGCGGCGATCAACGAACTGCTCCACGCCTTACGGATCAACGCAGAGGACCAGGAACTCTACTACCACATCGGGACCGCCTACGAGGGTCTCGATCAGCCTGCGCGCGCGCACGACTATTTCAAGCGGGTCGACCAGGGGCCCTACCTTTCGGCGGCACAAACGGCCGCTCGCAAGACGGCCAAGGCGGCGGAGGAGTCCCGGCGCCGTCTGAGCCGGCTGGCGCGCCCCCCTTCAGAGTAAGCAGGGGGAGAGGCTCCTCCCGAAAAGGGCAGGGCAATTTTCAAGAGAGTCATTCACATCAATGCCACGTCTGATCGTCAAAACAGGTGGGGGAGGCAAAGGCTTGGGTCTGGGTCTCTCGCGGCAGGATGCCATTCTGGTCTTGACGCGGGTGCGAACGACGCTCGGACGTTCCGCGCGCAACGATCTCTGTCTGGAAGATCCGTTCACCTCCCGGCTGCATGCAGAGATTCGGCGGGTGGGGGATACCTTCTGGCTGAATGACCTGGGAAGTGCGAATGGGACCTACCTCAACGGGATTCGGGTCTTCCAGCCAGTGGCGCTGCAGAGTCGCGACCAGATTCGGGTGGGAGAGACCGAGATCGAATTCTCGGTTGGAGGGGAGACCTCTCCGACGGGAGCACGGACCAACCTGCTGATGGGACGGGCACCTGAGCGACCACGCACCGGTTCCATCGCTGCGCCCTCAGCTCTGAATCCAGCGGCGAGCCAGACGGAGGGAACCCCTTCAAGCAGAGAGGAGCGACGCAGAGCGGCTCGGGCCCTGGACGATCCATTGGCGCTCCTCGGTCAGGTCAGCCAGACGCTGCTCTCTCGACTCTCGCTGGAGGAGACCCTCGGGACGCTGCTGGAGCGGGTCTTCGATGTCCTTCCAGCGGATCGCGGACTGGTCTTCCTTCTGGAAGCGTTGTCGGAAGAGGAGATGGCCGAAACAGGAGACGACGTGCTTCCCTTGGAGGGCCAGGGAGCCCGTCTCGTCTGCAAGGCGAGCAAGGTGAGAAGCGGGGCAGAATCGAGTGCCGAAGAGATTCCAGATTTGTGGATCAGCCAAGCGATCACTCGCGCCGTAATGGAGCAGGGGGCCGTGGTGCTGACGACAGACGCCCAGGAAGACCCCCGGTTTCAAGGCCGGGAGTCGGTCGTGCTCAGCAGGCTGCGCTCGGTGATGGCGGTCCCCCTCGCCGTCGAGGGTCGGATGACGGGAATGCTCTACGTCGACACGGTCCTTGAGGAGTCTCCGTTCACCGAACGGGACTTGCAGATTCTGACGTTGATTGCCGGTGTCGCGGCGATCCGGGTAGAAAATATGGCCCTGCTGGAACTCCAGCAGGAGCAGCAACGGCTGGCTGACGAGCTGGAGTTGGCGAGCGAGATTCAGCTGGGCCTCCACCCGGCGAATCCTCCCTCCATCGAGGGATATGATCTGATGGGGGTCAG
>JBMUAP010000058.1:0-10631 GCA_049454155.1 Blastocatellia bacterium | reverse complement strand
GGGCTAGACTCCATTCTCCCCTGCCCCCCCTCTCTATTCCCCGCCTCTCTGTTCCAAGGATGGCGCGGGGAGATGGGATTGCTCATCGGGTCGGTCGCAAAGCGGGGCTCTCCGCCTTGCGCCGGGAGAGGGCGATCGACAAACTCTTCGAGCCCAATGTTGAGATCACTCAGCCGATCGGTCCGCCACTCTCCATTGACGAGCACGCCCGGCGGCGAGTAGCGGCGGGCCCCCCAAGTGTTGCAATTGACATAACTGGCGTCGTAGACGTCGTGATCCTCCCAGACGCCCAGGCTGAGGAGGTTCGCCGGGAGCTCTCCGAGACGGCGGTAGCGCGGCTCCGCATCGAGCAGAAAGTCGATCAGATCGTCCCAGATCGCCGTCACCTTGCGGACATATTCGAGGAGGGTATTGAGGCGAGCAAGGATCGTGGTGAAGACTTCACGGCTCGGTTCGACCGAGTTTCCCCCCGGGAAGAGAGTTGAAGGATGGGGCGTTTTACCGTAGACGAGCGTGGCGATCTCCCCCGCCAATCGGGCGTAGTGGAGGGCCTCGCGGCTGAGTTTACCCGTGAAGGGGACCAGGCCACGCATCAGTTCGGCGATCGATTCCTGCCCGTGGAGGTTCGACCCGGGCGCCGAAGTGATCTGCGCACGCCGCCAGACGGCAGGCGAGGTGGCCTGGATGACCGGCGCAGCATAGTCCGGCCCTACCACCAGGAAGAGGTGGCGCAGGAGATCGGCGATCATCTCCCCGCAGGCTCCGAGGTTGCGGGTGAGGATGGCCAGCGGAGGGGGGGCCACCCCACCCGCCATCTCCAGCGCGAGGCAGGCAGCAATGCTGTGAGCACCACTCGTCGCCCCCGGCGTACGACTCATGATCGCCACCGCGTCGGCCGCTGGTCGTTGCAGAATGATCTGCTCGTGCGGAGTGATTTCCGCCGCTTCGATGCTCGCATCCAGAATGCGGCGCTGGTCAAAATCGAGCAGCAGGTGGATCGCCAGTGGGGCGCGGGACCTCGTCAGTGGACGGATGGAGAGAGGCCGGACGGCGGAACGCTCGCGCGCCTCTGCAAGGAACCGCTCGCGTTGCCGGACTCGCTGCCGCCGGGTCTCATCGACGACGTCGAAGGGGGCAGTCGCGTCCTCGTCCCGCAGGCGGGCCCGGCCAAAGATGTCATATTCGATTGGTAGACTGCGAAATACCACGACGACCGCCCTCTCAGAGATTGTTGACCGGGTCCGGTCGAGCCGAGGCGAGGTGCCGGTCGACGAAGTCTCGATCGGTGCACCCGATGCAGCTGCCTCCCACCCGCGCGCATCCCCCCAATTTGCGGACCCAACCCGTGACAGGGACGGGGCAGGCGACCGCCTCGCGTTGCGAGAGGTCATAGCCGGCCGCTGGGGCATATTCGACCCGTGGGGGAATCGGGTAGGCTTCGTGCTGATAGAGCCAACGGGGACGGTTCGCTTCGTCGAGAGCGAGCGGGACGAGCTGGCGGAGGTGAAGAAAGATGTAGACGAGCGTCTCGATCAACCCCTCCCCAGGGGGAGCGCACCCAGGTAGATTGATCACCGGAAGGCCGCCACGACTGCGAAAAGATCCGCCAAGGTTCTCCCCCAACCCCGTGACCTGCAAGGGACTTCCCAGCGCGGCCGGGATGCCGCCCCAGGTGGCACAACTGCCCATGGCGATGACGGCCTCCGCTCCGGGCGCCAACCGCCCAATCCAGTGGGAGAGCGGGATGGGACTGCCGTCGCGGGTCGCGCCGAGGCTGTATCGGGGGGGATGGGGAGCGGGAAGGTCGACCGGGATCGCCCCTTCCAGCACCAGGATGTAGGATCCGAGTTGCGCTTGGGCCGCCCGCTCGAGGATCGCCAGGAATTGGGCGCCGCTCTCGAGGGAGAGTTCCGGATGGTAGAGCGCCAAGCGCGGAGCATCTTCGACGCTGCCGGTGAGCAGGTCCTCGATCCCAGGGTCGGCCGCCTCCAACATCGCGAGGGTGCACCCATTGCACCCAATTCCGGTCAACCAGATCAGGGAGACCTCTTCAAGGGAAGAAACGTCACTCTCCAAAGGGGGGGTCCTCCTCTACTTCCTCTTGTTTTGTTCTTCTTGTTCTTCTTGTTCTTCTTGGCACCTTTTTGAGACGCCACGACGGACGGATCTTCCTGATCAGGAAGAGAATCGTTGTCAGTGTGCCCTGAACGACCCGCCACGGGCGGCTCCTCCCAGGGGAAGTTGGAGCCAGCAATCGGGCGTACCAGGCAAACTTGTCGATCCAAATCCAGATCGATTCGGGTCGATCCAAATCCTCCCGCTGAATCCTCGCCCCCCTCCAGACGATTCGGGGCCAAACTTCCGGGGGAGCAGAGACCAAGGATCGGGAAAAGGATCGGAGAAAGGAACGGGTGTGGCCGTGGGATCGATTGGGATGAACATCCACCGGCCAGACAACTTAAGGATTATAGGCCGGTTCGGCAAGACTCGCAACTCGGCTCGAGCAATCGGAAGAATGGTTTGACTAACGCGCGGTTTTACGGTTTCATGCAACGTTACTCTGGAATGGATTGACGCGTTGTAACCCCTTGTCGGACAGTACCTGTGGGCCCTATCCGGATTCCCCTGCCCGTCCCGAGCCGTTCCGGGCAACGCCCGGGCAGCACCTGGAGGATGCCTCAGGGGGGAGATTGGCCGATGCGTCAAGTTGATCCGGAGTGAAGTTGAGACCGGCCCAGAGTCAAGAACAGAGTCAAGGATAGCGTCAAGGAAGACCGATCCGGCTCGGGCAGTTTGTGCAGACGATCGGCAGGGGGAGACCCAGTCGGGTCAATAGTGCATTCAAGTAAGGGAGGAGTCGGTCCGGTCGGTCGTGACCGTGCTCAAAGACTGGACCCTCTTCCGCTTCGCAGAAGAGAAAAGGCGCAACGGCATCTATGCAGGGGAATGGTCAGCAACCCAACTCCAGTGCTGTCCCAATCGGGACGGATCGAAGGAACAAGGCGACCTCCGGAGAGGGCGGAACTGGGGAGTTGCGTCTGGGGCGACAGCGAACGGCTGGCTGGTCGGCCCCTGGCTCTCCTGCTCTCAAGGAGATCGGGAGTCCGGAAGGGGTCACCTTCTGGCGAGCCGAGGGAAGCCTGGTCAACCTGACCGCGGTCCGTCCGGTCGCCTTCTTCACTTGGAATGCGCAGCGGTTCTCCGAGCGATGGCAGCGGCGAGGCGGAATGGCCCTGCTCGCGTTGATCCGTCCCCTGCTCTATTCGATCAACCGCGTCATGGCGACCCGGGTCCTCCACACGCTGCTGCGTGGCGTCAGCCAAGATCGGCTCGACCTGCTTGGGGAGGAATATTTCCAATACCGCCTCCTGCCACGGCTCAAGCCGAAAGGGGTGGCGGAGCTGCGGGAAGCGCTCCGCCAGGGAGAGCGGATCGTGCTGGTCAGCCAAGGGCTCGACCATGTCATGCGCCCGTTGGCGCGCCATCTGGGGGTGGAGCTGCTCCTGGCCAACCGGCTGGAGTTCCGGGATGGACTGGCGACAGGCCGTTTGGAGACTCCTGTCATCCGGCCTCGCCAGATTTTGGCCCGCATCATCGGCCGAAAACCGAACGGGCGTGTCAAACCGGCCACTCTCGTGCGCAACCTGGGCTACCAGGGGCGCGAGTCGCTTCTCTGGGCCGGAATTGAACCGGCCGAGCGCCGAGCTCCCTTCCTGCAACTCCCACAGATCCTCTTCGACTCGCAACGTGCGCTCGATCCCCTGCCGATGGGGCAGACCTACCGGGGGAAGTCGCTGATGTTGATCGGCTTCACGGGCTTTATCGGGAAGGTCTGGGTCGCCAAGGTGTTGGACCACCTGCCGGAAATCGACAAGATCTACTTGTTGATCCGACGGCAACGGTCGACGAGTGGACAGGCGCGGTTTGACAAGATCCTGCGGGACTCTCCGCTCTTCGATCCCCTGCACGAAAAGCTTGGCGAGCGGTTCGATGCGTGGGTTGCCCAAAAGATTGAAGTGATCGAAGGGGACATCAGCCAGCCAAGCCTCGGGATCGCCGAGGAGAAGCTGGCGGAGTTGCGGGAGCGGCTCGACCTGATCGTCAACAGCTCTGGGCTGACGGACTTCAACCCAGACCTGCGGCAGGCGCTCTCAATCAATGTCGATGGCACGCTCCACCTGCTGGAATTTCAGCGCTCCTGCGTGCGGGCGGCGGTGCTGCACCTCTCGACGTGCTATGTCGTGGGCCATCGGGATGGGCGAATTGCAGAGGGGCTGACACCCAACTACACGCCGCACCAAGTGCGAGAGTTCGACGCCGAGGTCGAATACGAGTCTCTCCGGGCGGTCGTCCGCTCGATCGAGGCGCGCGCGGAGAGTGCGGAGGTGACGGCGGAATTGAGGGCCTACTTGGCGAGTCGAGGTCGGCGAGGGAGCGAGGGGGAGCAGGAGGCGCAGGTGCGCAAACAACGTCAGCGCTGGATCAAACAGGAGCTGACCGAGGCGGGACTGCGGCGGGCCCGTCAATTGGGCTGGCCAAACACCTATACGCTGACGAAGAGCCTTGCCGAGTCGTTGATCGTCAGTCGGGGAGCGGGGTTGCCGCTGGCGGTCGTGCGCCCCTCGATCGTCGAGACCTCGACCCACGATCCGTTTCGTGGCTGGAACGAGGGAGTCAACACTTCAGCGCCCATCTCTTACCTGCTTGGGACCTTCTTTCGGCAGATGCCGACCAATCGCAACAAGTGTCTCGACATCATTCCCGTCGACCTCGTCGTGCGCGGGATGGTGCTGATTGGAGCGGCATTACTGGCCCGACGCCACGAGCCCTGTTATCAATTGGCGACATCGGCGACCAATCCCTGCAACATGCGCCGGACGATCGAACTGACCGGCCTTGCCCACCGAAAATACTATCGATCGCACGAGGATCTCAATCAACGGTTGCTCGCCTACTTCGACACCATTCCCGTCTCGAAGGAGCGGTACCTCAACCTCTCCGCGCCGCGGCAAAAGCAGGTGGTGCAAGCCTTGCAGCGCATTCTCTCGCCGCTGCCCATGGCGCGATCTCCCCTGGTGCGGGTCGAGCGGGATCTCGACCGTGTCGCCAAGATCATTGAATTGTACGAGCCCTTCATTCTTCACAACGAGTATGTCTTCGAGGCCCAGAATGTAGAGATCCACTCGGCGATGCTCCCGGCGGAAGAGAGGGCCGTCTTTGGCTATGACTCATCAGGAATCGACTGGTGGGAATATTGGATCAACATCCATATTCCCGCGCTGCGCAAATGGTCCTATCCGCTGATCGAGGGGCGTCCGGTCGAGAACAAGTCGACGCGCCGCCTCGGTCAGATCTCCCACCAGACGGCCACCGGGTAGATGGCCAAGGAGCGACCCGTGTTGAGAATCGAGATCAAGTGGGGGATTCTTTTTTCGCTTGCCAGTCTACTCTGGCTGGCGGGAGAGCGTCTGCTCGGGTTGCACGACGAATGGATTGCCTGGCATGCGGGATTGACCAATCTCTTCTTCTTTCCGGCGGTGACGATGATGTATCTGGCCATTCGAGAGCGGCGCAGGGCGCTGGGTGGGCAGATCCGTTTTTTGGCCGCGGTGGTGAGTGGAATGATCGTCAGTCTGGTCGTCGCGTTGCTTTCTCCGTTGGCCCAGTTCATCGGGCATCGATGGATCAGTCCCCACTTCTTTGAGCGGGCCAGCGCGCACGCAGTCAGCACGGGCAAGCTGACGATCGAGCAGGCCGACCGTTATTTCAACTTATCGAGCTACATGCTGCAGGCATCGTTAGGGGCCATTGTCGCCGGGCTGTTGACCACGCTGGTCCTGGCTTGGCTGATGCGAACGACCTCTCCCCCTGCTGGAGCAGCGGCGACGAACGCCGAGATCACCACCGAGTAGACCCACCTATGGCAATCTTCCTGACCGGCGCGACCGGCTATCTTGGGGCCCACGTGGCCTCCCTGCTCCTCGAAGGGCACCCCGACCGCCTCAACCTCCTCGTGCGAGCCAAGGGGAGGGACGATGCGGAGAGGAGGCTCTGGCAGGCACTCCAGCTCCACTTGTCTTGGCCGAAGTTTCTGGAACTGGTGCGCAGTCGGGTCCGGATCTTCTGTGGCGATCTGACCTCGCGCCACTTCGGGCTCTCCGCAGAGGAGTACCGGGCCTTGGCCGAAACGACCGATTCGGTGATCCACTGCGCGGCCTCGCTCAACCGGAAGAGTGAAAAGACGTGTCTCAACGTCAACCTGCGGGGGACACTGGAGGTGATCCAGCTGGCGCGCGCGGCGCGGGACCATCACGGGCTGCGTCGGTTCAGCGACGTCAGCACGGTGGCGATTGCCGGGCAGCGATTCTCCGAGGTCGTCCGTGAGGAAGAGGCGCTCGATTGGAACCGGTCCGACTATGACCCCTACGCACGGACCAAGAAGTTCTGCGAGCACATGGTCGACGAGCTGCTGCCGGATGTCGAGCGGACGGTCTTTCGCCCAAGCATCATTCTGGGGGACAGTCGCCACGCAGCAACGACCCAGTTCGACATGGTCCGTTCGTTCGTCTTTCTGGCAGGGCTGCCGGTGCTTCCCTTTCGGCCCGAGGATCGGATCGACATTGTCAATGTCGACTTCGTCGCCGAGTCACTGGTGACGATTCACCAGAAGGAGCACCCGGCGCATGGGATCTACCATCTCTCTTCCGGACGATCTTCGCAGACCTTCCAGGAGCTGACCACCGCACTGGCGGAGGCAGGGCAAACACGACCGCCGATCTTCCTCCCCCAGCTCGAGCGTCCGTTCACGTGGATCAACAACTGGATCGCCGACACGTTTCGAGGAACGGCAATCGCGTCCGGCGCCCTGCTCTTGAAAGTCTTTCTCCCCTACATCACCTTCAACACCGTCTTCGAGAATGAGCGGATCACGCAGGAGACAGGGAAGCAACCCGTTCCCTTCTCCGCCTACAGTTATCCCCTCCTGCAGTTCAGCAAGCAGCACAACTTCCAGTATCCCTATCAGGCGTGGCCCGAGGAACGAGCGGGAAGGTCAGAGCTGTCGTCGTCATAAGGACAAGGAGCACGAAGAGATGAGCATGGACATCCTGCTCGAAGCCTGGGTCAGTGGCCTGATCGAAGTCGCGCGGGCCAAGTGGATGCTCGGTGTTGGGCGGCGGTGGCAGCCCGGGGAGAAGCTGAAGTTGCTCTTCACCGGCTACAACGGGACACGCAACACCGGAGCAGACGTCCGGGTCGAAGAGATGCTGCGCCAGATCCGGCACATTCTTGGGCCGGAACAATGCCAGTTGAGCGTGCTCAGCCAGAATTTCGAGATGACGGCAGGCTACTTCGAGGGGATCGAGCAGGTTCGCCTTCCGGACATCTTCCCGCCGATGCTCGCCCGGGAGATTCCGAAGGTGGACGGAGTGGTGGCCTGTGAAGGGTCGATGTTCAAGAGCAAGTTTGCCAATGCCTTGACGACGATGATGGTGGGGGCGCTGGGCATCGCTTCGGCCCAGAACAAGCTCTCGGTCGGCTATGGCGCGGAAGCTGGGGAGATGGATCCGCTGTTGGCCGGGATGGTCGGTCGCTACTGTACGAACTCGCTGATCATCACGCGCAACCCAGAGTCCCAGGAGGTGCTGGGCCGCCTGGGTGTCTCGACAGAGCTGGGCACGGATACGGCGTGGACCTTCGATCCAGCGCCGACGGCCTATGGGGAAGCGGTCCTGCGCAAGGCGGGCTGGGATGGAAAAGACCCGGTGTTGGTGATCTGCCCGATCAACCCTTTCTGGTGGCCAGTCAAGGCCTCGGTCAGCCGGTTGGCGGCAATGCGGCTGTTCGGTGCCTACCAGGAGAGCCACTATCGCTCTGTCTATTTTCATCGTTCCGGGCCAGAGGTTGACCGTGCCTACCAGTTCTACCTCGCATCGATGGCGCGGGCAGTCGACCGGTTTCGGCGAGAGCACCGGATCTTCCCGGTGCTGGTAGCGATGGAGGCGCTCGACCAACGGGCGTGCGCGCAGATGTCCGAGATGCTTGGGCGAGTTCCGATCTTCTCCTCCGAAACGTACGATATGTACCAGTTGGTGAGCATTCTGCGGGCGAGTCAGATGATGGTCTCCTCCCGGTTCCACGGGATTGTGACCTGCATGCCGGCGATGGTCGCTTCGGCGGGCGTGACCATGGACGAGCGGATCCGCAATCTGATGCACGAGCGTGGGCAGGCGGACCTGCTGCTGACGGTGGACGATCCGGACCTGGAGGAGAAGCTCGGCGGGATCCTGCACCGACTGCTTACCGAGCGGGAGTCGATCGCCGAGGGAATTGGGCAGACTGTTGCCCGCAACCTGAAGATGATGGCCCGCATGGGGATCTACTTCGAGGCCCACGTTCAGCGGCGCTATCCGGAGTTTCCCATTCGACAGGGGCTGCAGCATTGGTCCGCCTATCTCCCCTCGATGAACAGCTCGTTGCACAAACTGCTGGAGAGGTACGGAGAGGCCTGAGCTGCGGGCCCGGAGAGGCAGGGATGAAAATGAAGGGAAACGCGACCAACTTTCTCGAGCGCATCTGGGAGCAGCTCGCGGCCAGCACAGACCGCTCGGTGGTGCAGGAGATCCACATTCGGGAGGGGCAGGAGTCGGCCGAAAAGAGGGCGGTGACGGGGGGAGAACTGCTGGCACGGGTGGGAGTCGCCCGTCGCTTTCTGCGGCAACTGGGAATTGAGCCAGGGGAGCGGTGTGGACTGCTCGCGGCCAATGGTCTCGACTGGGTAGCCCTCGACTTGGCGATGATGGCGGAGGGGATTGTCGTTGTTCCCCTCTACGCCCGCCAAGCGCCAGCCGAACTGGCCTATATGCTGCGCGATTGTGGGGCGACCCTCGTCTGTTGCGGAACGGCCGCCTTGCGGGAAGGGCTGGCGGCACAATGGGTCGAGACCCCGCCCCGCATGGTCGTCTTCGACGAGATCTTCGCGACTGGCGTTGCGGGAGAGAGTCTGCCACCGATCGCGCGGGCGGACGACTCGCTGGTGACGATCATCTATACCTCCGGGACCTCGGGCGAACCGAAAGGGGTCATGCTGACCATGGGCAACGTCAATCACATGGTGCCCTGCACGATGGGACGGCTCGATCAGCTGATGGAGGGGCGGACGAGTCCATCGCAACCCGACCAGATCTTTCACTACCTTCCCTTCTGCTTCGCCGGATCCTGGATTCTGCTCTTGACGGCCCTCTCCCGGGCAAGCCTCCTCTCCCTCTCGATGGACCTCACTCGTCTGGCAGAGGAGCTCAAGGTCGCCGCACCGAACTACTGTCTCAACGTTCCGACGCTGCTGGAGCGGATTCGGACGGGAGTGGAAGGACAGATCGCCAGCAAACCCACGCTGATTCAGACCATCTACGGCAAGGGAAAGGCCGCTTGGATACGGCAGCAGGAAGGAAGGGCGACGGGCAGCGATTGGCTGTGGGAGGCGCTGGCGAGACGGCTCCTTTTCCGCCCGATTCGCGGAAAGATCGGACCGGGCTTGGCCGCGCTCATCTGCGGCTCGGCTCCGCTGTCGCGGGAGACGCAGCTCTTCTTTCTGATGCTCGGCATCCGGGTTCTGCAGGTCTATGGACTGACGGAGACGACGGCGATCTGCACGATGGACGACCCAAGCAACTTCCGGGCGGGGCGGGTCGGTCCCGCGATCCCGGGGATCGAGATGCGACTCGGGGAGGGAGATGAGATCCTCGTGCGAGGCCCCAATCTCTTCCCCGGCTACTGGAATCGCCCAGCGCAGACCGCGGCAGTTCTGCAAGAGGGCTGGTTCCGCACAGGGGATCAGGGAGCGATCGACGAAGCGGGCAATTGGTCGATCATCGGACGGCTCAAGAATCTTCTCATTCTCAACTCCGGTCATAATGTGGCTCCGGAACCGATCGAGGAGAAGATTCTCAATCGCCTGCCGACCGCCGCGCAGTGCATCGTCTTTGGCAATGATCGAAGCTTCCTGACGGCCCTCATCACCGGCCCAATCAGTCGGGACGAGATCGAGGCGGCACTGGGAGAAGTCAACCGGGAACTCCCGCATTACAAGCGGGTGCTCGGCTTTCACCACGAAGTGGCCCCCTTGACGATCGAGAGCGGGCTTCTCACCGCCAATGGGAAGGTCAAGCGGGACGGGATCGCGACCGCTTTTGGCGCGCAGATCGATGCGCTCTATGACGCACGGCGCACGGACTGACCAGATTCCGACAAAGGCGGCCTTTCGCCGGCGAGCAAGGAGAGGGAATGCTGATACTTGGATTGGTCTTTTTGCTCTTTCTCTTACATTTCAGCATCATGTAACTCCACGCGCTCCGGCGGCAAGGAATGCGTGAGACCCTCGAAGAGGAGCGCGAGGCAGAGAGGAAAGAAGCAGAGGAGCGGGAAGAAGGCGTGTAAGGCCTCTTCCCTGCTTGACCATCGAAAGCGAGGGAGAGCGGCGAATGGAGACGATCCAGGAGAGGAGAGACAGAGGGTGAAGGAGGGCTACCAGGCGACCACGCTCTCGTGGAGCCTCGACGAAGGGATCATCGACCTGCGATTGCATCGTGATCCGTGCAAGGAGATCGGGACGCAAACGATCGAGGTGCTCGAGC
>JBMUAP010000057.1:0-10746 GCA_049454155.1 Blastocatellia bacterium | reverse complement strand
CTGCGCTGCGTCGGCTTGATCCAGGGAACCAGCGCGAAACTGTAGAGGGCGATCCGGTCCGGCCGCAGCGAGAGCGTCTCCCGCGCCGTCATGACGATGCTCTCCCGCGTCTGCTTCGGGAGCCCATAGATCAGGTCGAAGTTGACCGAGTCGTAGCCGAGGGCGCGCGCTTCGTCGGTAACACGCGCTGTCTCGGCATAGGGCTGGATGCGATTGACGATGCGTTGCACCTCTGGATCGAAATCCTGGACCCCGAGGGAGATCCGGCGAAAGCCGAGACCGTGCAGGGCCTCGAGGTGTGCGCGCGTCGTGCGGCGCGGATCGACCTCGATTGAGGCGTCGAGCCCCTCCCCCTCGACCCGGACCCGTTCGAGGATCGGCACCAGAATCCGCTGCAGATTGTCCGGAGAGAAGAAGGTCGGCGTCCCTCCCCCGAGGTGCAGCTGCCGCATCGGCCGCTCCAAGAGGGCCGGGGCCGCTTGCCGGTAGAGTTCCCATTCCCGATTGATCAGCTCGACATAGCCCTCTTCCCGACCGTGATCCCGCGTGATCACCGTGTTGCACGCGCAGTAGGTGCAGAGGGTCTCGCAGAAGGGCAGATGGAGGTAGATTGACCAGGCCATCCCCTCCTCATCCAGCGCCCGATTGACCGAGGCCAGCCAGTCGTCGGTCGACGGCGGATCACTCCAGAACGGCACCGTCGGATAGCTGGTATACCGCGGCGCAGGGACGTCATACTTCGTAAAGAGCTCACTCACCGCATCACCTCCCGTACCACCTCGACAAACCGGCGTACATTCCCCTCTGGGGTCGCTGGCAGCACCCCGTGCCCCAACCCACAGATCCACCCATCCCGCGAGACGGACCGCAGCGGCTCGAGGTATCGCCGCAGCAGCCGCTCAAACGTCTCCCCGTCGAGGTGGAGCAGCGCCGGATCGAAGTTGCCTTGCACAAACCCTCCCGGAAACATCGCCAGCGCCTCCCGCAAATCCCACCGGTAGTCGACGCCGATGCCGGCCAGTCGACCCGTGGTAAAGAGCGCGTCGCGCAGGTGAGCCGGCTGCGTCCCCTTCGAGTAGTAGCCGGGCGCACGCTCGCAGCCCTCAACCAATCGCTCCAACTGCGGGACGACCAGATCCTGGAAGAGTTCCGGCGAAAGTTCTCCGGACGCTGTATCGAGCACCATCACCGCCTCTGCCCCCGCCCGGTACTGGTCGTCGATCGAGCGCGCCAGAAGCGGGACGAGCCGCTCGCAGAACCGGTCGAAGAGTCCCACCAGCCGCTTGCTCGGCATGAGCGACCCACTGTGACGCCCCTCCACCGCATAGGTGAAGAGCGTCCAGGGACCGCCGACAAACCCGATCAGACTGCGGTCGGTCGGGAGTACCTCCCGGGTCCGCCGGACCGCCTCCCCCTGAAATTGGAGTCGTGGCCACGCCTCTTCCAAATCCACCAGCCGGTCGAGTGACTCCTCGGAGGTCAGTTGCCAATCGAGTCGCGGCCCCCCCTCCGGATAGGTCAATCCCATCCCGAGCGCCTCCAGCGGAAAGAGCAGGTCGCTGAAGAGAATCGCCGCGTCAAACCCAAAATCGGCGACCGGTCCCCGCGCTACCTCCGCCGCCAATTCCGGCTCCTTGCAGAGTTCCATAAAGGAATGGCGCTGCCGCAGCGCTTGGTAATGGTGGTGGTAGCGCCCGGCCTGCCGCATCAACCAGATCGGTGGGGTCGCCTGCGACTCCCGGCGCAACGCCCGCTCAAATCGTCTGTTCGCCATCCTTCTTCCTTCCTCTTTCTCCCCTGATCTTCGGTCGATCTTCCGACGACCTACATGGCTGGTCCTGACGAAGAGTCCGAACTCTCCGGATTCCATTGGTAGCCAACCCCACGAACGGACCGGATGTAGTTGCCGCCCGTATCCCCGAGGGCATGGCGCAACTTGACGATCATGTTGTCGACCGTTCGCTGATTGGGAAGACTGCTCTCCCCCCAGAGGGCATCGAGGATCTCGTCGCGGCTGACGACGCGGGGGGCCGAGACAATCAACAACTGCAGCATCTGGAACTCTTTGTAAGGAGGGTAGTCCCGCTCTCCGTCGGGTTGAATGATCGCCCGTGCCGTCAGGTCGATCGTTCGACCATTGCAGCGGAAATGGGGGCGCACCGCGTGGGTGTCGAGAACGTGCTTGACGCGGAGGAGCAGTTCCCGCAACTGGAATGGCTTGGGGATGAACTCTTCGGCACCGATCTCAAAGCCTTCCAGGCGGTTCTCCGCCGAGCTGAGCGCGGTCATGAAGACGATCGGAGTCGCCGAGGTCGCCTTGATCTGGCGAGCGAGGTCGAAGCCGGAGCCGTCGGGCAGGCCGACGTCGAGGATGATCAAGTCCCACCACCCCTCGGAGAGCCGGGCGAGGGCCCGCGCCTGCGTCTCGACCCAGACCACCTCGTAGCCCTCGCGGGCCAACCGATCCCGCAGGGTCGCCCCCAGCGAGCGGTCGTCCTCAACCAACAGCAGGCGGATCATCGCGCCGGCCTCCTCCCGATCTCCGGCACCCCGGCCTCGGAGAGGCGTGCCGCGGCACTCCCCGTCTTTCCCGCGGCGGGCAGAATCAGCGAGGCCGCCAGCCCACCAAGCCGACTCGGCGCGAAGCGGATCGATCCTCCCATCCGCTTGAGCAACTGTCGCGTAATGTAGAGCCCGACCCCACTGCCGCTGCTGCGGGTGTGACGGGTGAAGAGCGTCCCCAGCTGCTTGTAATCGCCGGCAAAGCCCGACCCATTGTCCTCGACCGTAATCTCTATTCGGGGGGTTCCCTGCCCCGTGATCGTGACGGAGACCTCCGTCGATTGGCCGTGAATCACCGCGTTCTGCACGAGGTTGGTCAAGACGCTCTCCAGCGCCCGCGTGTCCGCCAGAACAACCCCGTCCCCCGAGAGGCGCAATCCCACCTCAGGCCAGTGGAAGCGCATCGATTCGACCATGCGCTGAATCTCAATTCGCTCGCGCAGCAGGCTGCCACGCTGCAAATTGACCAGGAAGAGCGAATTCTCGAGCTGCAACTGGAGCCGCAGCGCGTCCTTCAACAACCGCTCGATCAGGGGATTGGGTGTCTCACCGGCAAGGTCCTCGCGAATGCTCTCCGCCTGGAGCTGGAGGCTGGCGAGCGAGGTCTTCGCGTCATGCGTAAAGGCGGCGAAGAACTCTTCGATCTGTCGATGGCGCCGGCGCTCCCGCCAAATGTAGTGGATGAGGGCCGCCCCTCCTCCGACGAGCAGGACGATCAGAACCGCCCCCTCCCAGAGCAGCATCCGGTGGTACTCATCCGTCTTCGGCACATTGACGACCGCCGCCGCCCGCAACTGCTCGATCTGACGAAGGCCAAAGACCATCCACCACCAGGCGAGTGCCACCGTGAAGAGCAGCCACGTGCAGGCCAGACCAATCTTGAGCCGATCGAGTAGACGTTCCATACAATCTCAGAACGAACCTTCCCGGTTCATCCAACTCGCTTTCTCCCCTTTTTCTGGGGCTACGACAGGGTCGACTCCTGGCAGACCGCCAGCGTCGCCGCGACGATCTCTTGGGCCGCCCACGCCAGTTGCTCCTCGGTATGGGCCAGAGAGACGAACCCGACCTCGTAACCACTGGGAGCCAGATAGATCCCCCGGTCGAGCAGTCGATGAAAGATCTTCGCAAAGGCGGCGCCGTGGCCCTCCGGAATCGCCGGAACAGTCCGGATCGGCTCGGCCGTCGCCCCCCGCAACCAGAAGAGCGACCCAAAGCGGGTCATCTCGAAGGGGAGTCCAGCCTGCCGCAGTCCCTCATTGACCTGATCGGCCAGCTGCGCACTCTTGGCTTCGAGCTGTGCGTGAGCCCTCACCGCCTCCATCTTGCGGAGAGTCGCCAAACCGGCGCGCATCCCAACCGGATTCGCGCTGAGCGTCCCTGCCTGATAGACCGGTCCGACCGGGGCAACCAGATCGAGCAGCTCACGTCGCCCACCGTAACAACCGACCGGAAAACCACCGCCAACGACCTTGCCATAGGTCACCAGGTCAGGGACCAGCCCGAGCAACTCCGCCATTCCACCCATGGCCACCCGGAATCCGGAGATGACCTCGTCGAAGATCACCAGACTCCCGTGCTGACGCGCGAGTCGGATGACCGTCTCGAGGAACTCCCGCCGTTGAATGAGGAGCCCATAATTGGCCGGCAGCGGTTCCAGAATCACCGCCGCAATCCCCTGATCTCCCGCCGCCCCGTACAAGGCAAAGATGCGCTCGACCTGCGCTTCGTCATCGAGTGGCGCGACGATCGTCTCGGCCGCCACCTCTTCCGAGACCCCTGCGCTCGAGGCGGCCGCTATCCCGGCCAAGCCACTCCCCGCCTTGACGAGCAGCCCATCGACGTGGCCATGGTAGCACCCCTCGAATTTGAGGATTCGCCGACGGCCCGTCGCTGCCCGTGCGACCCGGAGCGCGCTCATGACTGCCTCCGTCCCCGACGAGACGAACCGCAGCTTCTCCACCCACGGAATCCGCGCCGTGATCCACTCGGCGAGGGCGAGCGAATAGGGCTCGCACGCCCCGAAACTCCACGCCGTCTCGATCGCCTCCTGCACCTCCCGCGTCACCTCTGGATCGCGATGGCCAAGAATCAACGGGCCAAAACTCTGGCAGAAATCGAGGTACTCCCGCCCCTCGACCGAGCGCAACGTCGCCCCCTGCGCCGATTCGAAGAAGACCGGCGTCCCTCCGACACTGCGAAAGGCCCGCACCGGACTGTGTACTCCGCCGGGGGCGACGCGAAGGGCCCGCTCAAAGAGCGCCTCCGACGACCTCTCCGACAGGTGTGAACCGCCGCTGAGCGAATCTTGGGATCGCGTGGGGTGGGTACTCATCGGTCTCTCTTCTCCTCTCTTCTCTTCTCTGGCGCGTGCGGATGGATCATGGCCGGGCAATGCGGCTCAGCGTCCTCCGCCAATTCCAAGCTGGCGGGCCAGTCGGGCACCGTAGGTAATGATATAGCCGGCACCGGCGCGTTTGAAAACGTGCCACGTTTCGAGCAGAGCCGTCTCGAAGGAGGTCAGGCCCGCCTCGTCGAGCAGGACCAGCCCGGCATACTCGCCACTGACTTGGTAGGCGCCAACGGGATGGCTCGTCGCCTCCCGGATCGGGGCGATCAGATCGAGCGAGGTCAGCCCCGGCTTGACCATCAGCAGATCCGCCCCCTCGGCGGCACAGCGTCGACTCGCCGCCAGCGCGTCGGTCCGGTGGCGAACGTCGATCTGGTAGTGACGCCGATCCCCAAACTGCGGCGCCGAGTCAGCTGCAACCCGGAAAGGACCGTACATCGCACTCGCAAACTTGGTGCTGTAACTCATGATCGGGACGAGGTCGAATCCGGCGCCGTCGAGGGCTTGGCGGATCCGGGCCACCCGCCCATCCATCATGTCGCTCGGGCTGATCCCGTCGGCTCCCGCCTCGGCAAAGGTGACCGCGGCGCGCGCCAGCTCCCCGAGCGTCGCCTCGAGATCGATCCGATGATCCTCTTCTCGCAGAACGGCACAGTGGCCGTGGCTGGTCGAGGAGCAGAGACACGTGTCGATCCAGAGGCAGAGATCGCTCCCGAATTGGCGGCGCAGCGCCCCAATCGCGTCTTGCGCAAACTGGTGCTCGAAGCCCCGCTGACGTTTCTCCCTCGCCGAGACAAAGAGGAGAAACTGGGTCACCCCGGCCGCCAGATCGTGCTCGACCTGCCGCAGCATCGACTCGATCCCCTGCCGGAAGACACCACGCAATCCGGGGACCGCTTCATCTTCGCCTACCCCCTCGGCGACGAAGAGGGGCTGAATCAGCTGCGCCCGGGTAAACTCCGTCTCCGCGCAGAGATCGCGCAGGTGTCGGGTCGCACGTAATCGCATCAGTCGCTCGGTCATACGGGATCTCCCTCCTGCCAAGTTCGAGCGGAGGCGGCGTCCTCCGCTCCGGCTCGTCCGATCATCGCCAGCCAGGAAGCGTGATCCGGGGCGAGGTACGGATCGATCCCCGCCGCCCGCAAGGCCTCCCCGGTCCTTCCGGGACCACAGAAATGGACCTTCTCCCGCAGCCACGGGTAGCACTCGAGGGCACGCTGAAAGCTCGAACCACTCGTCCAAAAGAAGTAGTCGTAAGGGGTGAGGTCGGGAGGGGAACTTCGCGGAACCAACCGATAGGTCGGCAGGACTGCCGTGGACGAATTGGCGCCGCCCTCCTCCGCCGCTCCTTCGTGGGTCAACTTCCACCAGCGAAGGGCGTCCGGCACTTGACCAAGCAGCGTCCCGATGCCTGGATCTTCCTGCTCTCCCAGCCCCTCGGCCGATCCGTGGACCCAGACTCCCCGTCGGGCCAGTCGGTACCACGTCTGCAGGCCCGCCGTCCAGACGATCCGGGAGGCCGGTACGGTCCAGTGGGCCGGCAGCGCGTCGGCCCGCGCGATCCAGAGCCCCGCTTCATCCGCCGGCAACGGCGGCAAGTCTTCCGGCGTGATCCGGTCGAACCAGGGGCTGGGCCCCGTCTCCGGCGGCCAGAGCCGCGCTCGGTCGACCGGAGCGGGCCACAACCGCGTTGGCTCATACTCGAACGCGGCCAAGAGTTGCCCGGCCTCGTCCCGCCCCCGCACCATCGCCATCCGGCCGTAGGAGCGATCGAGTACGTGCGCGCCGATCGCTTGGTGGCACCCGCCACCGTGCGCCCGCAGGATCTCCCGCTCGCGCTCGACCGCGGCAAAGGTGGATGGGCAGTCGATCGAGCGGAGCATTGCCCGCAGATCCTCGCGCGAGGTGGCGATCTCGATCGCCAGGGCACCTTGCGCCGGCGCCGTCGGATTCTCCGTCAACGGCAGAACCATCCATCGACACTGGGAGAGGGCGCTCCGCAACGACTGCCGCGTCTCGGCAAACTCCTCTCCTGGTGTCGTCAACAAGCGATCGAGCGCCGCCTTGGCGAGGACCAGCCCGTCGACCCCCTCCTGCCACATCTTGGCGACCCGAGTCTGCATGTTGCCGCGAACGGGTCGAAATTCGATCGCTTCGATCCCCCCTGGCAGCGCACGCGGCAGAAATCTCGCGAGGTTCTCCATCCGCCTCGGGGAGGAGGTCAGCAGGACTAGTCGACGACGCTCCTCGACCCTCGCCCAGCAATCCTCGCGGACCAGCAACAGGTCTCGGGCATCCGCGCGCGGGAGCGTTGCCACCACGGCCGTCTCCTCGCCCGTCTCGATCGGCAGATCCTTCCACGAATGGACGACCAGATCACATCGCCCCTCGATCAGATCTCCCCGCAGATCCTCTGTAAAGACGCCCTTGGTCGCCATCTGCCAAAGAGGCTGCGTCAGATCACGATCCCCTTGCGACTCCCGAAAATGGAATTCGACCGCCACCTCGGGGTAGCGGTCGCGAAGGGCAGCGGCCACCTGCCGCGCCTGAATTCTGGCCAAGTCAGACCGGCGAGACCCAATTCTCAGGCGCACAGGTCCTCCCACCCAAATGGTCTGCACTGCATCTGCCGAAGGTGCTGATCCGCGCAAGCGCGAATCTCTTCGCGCGCCCGCGTCGAGAGGTGGCGCGCGCGGCTCCGCTCCTCTTCGAGCAGACGAAAAAACCGATGGAGATCGAGCACCTCTCCCGGCAACTCGACCGGATCCTCCGCCGACTCCCCCCGCAGGTCGATCGTCTTCGTAAAGTCGGCTCCGCGCCGCTCGACCCACCGTCGGATCTCAGCCGACGAGAGGGGCGCGGCGATGACCAGCCCTCCTCCCGACACTGACCCGGCCACCTCCTCCTCCAACTGCGCCACGCGAATCTCTGGAAACTCCGCCTGCAGATCGTCGAGCGTGCTCCGCGTCCGGTTGAAGACCGTCACAGACCCCTTCTCCACCGGCTTTCCGATCAGCCACGGCAGCATCTCGCGAACCAACTTCCCTGCCCCGAGCACGCTCATCGAGGGAACCGATCGAAAATATCGCGCCGCCAGGCTCCCGTACGACTGGCTTCCCAAATTCCGGAGATGGAGATGCCGGATCCGCTTCGCGTCGGTCAGGAGATCCTGGGCCATCTGCCGGAGGTAGTACCCCCACATCGTCTCCGGGAACGGTGCCTCTGCGCAGAACTCCCGGAACTGCCCCATGACCTCCGTCTCCCCCTGAATCGGGGAGTGGAGCCCACAGACGACCTCCAACAGAAATTGGTAGGCCGCTTCACCCTGATAGACCTCCGTCTCTCTGCCAACCCCTCCTCGGACCAGCCTGTACTCCGCCACATGGCAGAATTGCAACTGTCGAAGACACGTTCCCCATTCCATCCCCATCGGGTAGGTCGTCAAGACAACCCCCGGGACTCGACGCGTATGCAGGATGACCAGTTCGTTCAACATAGCCGGCATCCTACTCAATCCTCTCCCCCTCTATGTCATCGAATTGTCATTCGACACACTTTTGACAACGTTTTCACACGAATTTTCCACAAGAGAGAGCGAGGAGGGAAAAAACTGATCAGGGGAAGACGGCCATCCGCCAATCACCGACCTGGAATCCCCTCGGGAGGGGAGAAGATGGCATCGGCGAAGGAGGAGTTGGCGAGGAGGGCGGCAAGGCGCTGGCGTTCCGGGTCGGTGAGGGGGCGGCGGGGAGGAAGGACGGGGCCGCAGTCGATCCCCGACCAGGTGAGCATCGTCTTGATGGCCGCAAAAAGCGGGACCTGGAGGGTGAGGGTGATCAGTTCGTTGATGCGCAGTTGGAGCTGGCGCGCCTCCTCCCACTGTTCGGCGCGAGCGTGGCGGTAGAGGGCGACAAAGATCTCCGGAATCAGGTTGTAGAAGCTGCCGATCCCCCCATCGGCGCCCATCAGCAGGCCGGCGACGAGCACCTCATCGTAGCCATTGAAGACCGTCGGCCCGGCCGCGCGGAGTTCGGAGAGCAGATAGAGGTTGTGGTCTGTAAATTTGACACCGGCGACTCCCGGCAGGGCGCACAGCTCAAGGAGTTGCGGGAGGGTCGTCACGGGAGATCCCGCGATCGGGAGATGGTAAACGAGGAGGGGAAGATCACAGGCCTCGGTCAGGCGACGATAGTAGGTGACGATCTCGGCGAAGCCCCACGGACCAGAGGGTGGCAGACTGCTGATGGCAGTCGCCCCGTGCGCGGCAGCATGCTGGCCCAGCTCGATCGCCTCGGCGAGGCAAGTGGACCCCACGTGAACGATCACCTCTTTCCCGGGGGGAGTCGCAGCAAGGACCGTCTCGGCGACCTGCCGCCGCTGCGCCACCGGTTGAAGCATGCCCTCCCCCGTCGTTCCACAAATGTAGACCCCATCGACCCCGGCCCGAAAGAGCCGGTCGAGCAGCCGCTCGCAGGCGGACGGACGAAAGCGGCCTTCGTCGTCGAAGGGGGTGATCAGTGCTGGATGAATGCCCTGCAGGGTTGGTCGGCTCATCTCAATTCGCCCTCTCCAAAGGACTCAAACCCGAAGAAGGGTTTGAAAAAAGGTCCTGCGCAGTTGGTCGAGGGTCTGGACCGTCCAGTCCGCCTCCCGGCCCGCGTGGGTCGTCTGCACCGCCAGCCAGCGCATCCCGGCGCGACGCGCGGCTTCGACTCCGGCGGGAGCGTCTTCGATGACGATGCAATCGGCCGGATCGACGCCGAGCAGCTCCGCTGCCGCCAGAAAGACATCCGGGTGCGGCTTCCCGTGGCGAACTTGGTCGGCCGACATGACCGCGTCAAAATAGTCCGCGATCGGATGGACAGAGAAGATCGCCTCGATGTTGCCACGGGGAGCCGATGTCCCCAGCGCTTGGCGCCATCCCTCCTTGCGGAGCGTCCCCAACCAGTCGGTCACCCCGGGAAAGAGTTCGATCCCCTGCGTGCGCACCAAATGGCGGTAGGTCTCTTCCTTGAAATGCGAAAGACGCGCGACCTCTTCATCCGGCATCTCTGGATCGATCCGCAATCGCAGAATCTCGTCATTGCGGCGACCAAAGTCGGAGACATACTCCTCCCAAGTCAGGCGCAGGTTCTCCTGCTCGACCAGGACTTGCCAAGCAGTCCAATGATGGCCAGCCGAATCGATGAGAGTACCATCGAGATCCCAGATGACCGCGCCGGGTCGCCGTGCTTGCAGCTGTTCGTTCAATCGTTCTCCTTCCCGTATCGTCGGGTCCCGATCCAATGGGGGCTCCTCATCCCCTCCACCACCGCATCGCAAAGTAGGCCAACAACCCGACGGGGCCCAGCAGGAACGTCAGGAGCAGGCAGGGGATCAGCCAGGCGTGCGCGATCCCTCGCGCTTGTGCGTCCCGCAACTCCCAGGTCCCGATAAAGAGATCGAAGGCGAGGTAGTGGATCCAGCCGGTAAGGACGGACCACTCCGATCGGAAGAGGAGCTGCACCTCGGCAAGCGAGCCAAACCCTCCCTCCGCCTGCCCGAAGGTGCTGACCAGCAGCACCACATAGCTCCCCGCCAAGAGGAGCGGGATCGTGCCCGAGAGGACCAGTCGGGACGTCCAGCGCCAACGCGGCGCAAAGACGAGCAACACCCACCCGATCAAAGCCAAGCTGTTGACGGCCATAAAGATCTGTTCCGGTACGTTCATCTCTCGATCCTCCGGTGCTCGATTGCCGTTTTGTAATTACTCACGTAGAAGAAGGTCGGGAAGTGGGCTGGGCCCACAAGCAATCAACGTCAGAACGGAAGACATGATTGCACCACAGAGGCAC
>JBMUAP010000056.1:0-10712 GCA_049454155.1 Blastocatellia bacterium | reverse complement strand
GCAAGCCGGGGGTGCCCCCCGCGAACCCATCTCACGGACGTGGCTGCTCGCCTCTACCTGGGAGGGGCTTTTCCTCACGGAAGAGGAGACCCAGGGGTGGCGTCGCCTTCCGCTGACTGAGCCCAGTCGTCTCTCCCGCGAGCCCCATATCCACACCGTCATCACTCACCCCAAACTCCCCGGTTGGATTCTCCTTGGCACCGATGCCGGAATCTTCCTCTCCACCAACAATGGCCACAGCTTCACCCGGAAACCAAACCCAGATCCTCACGCCCGGATCCGCCGCTTGGCCATTCATCCGGGCAGTCCTCCGGCTCTCTTCGCTGGCACCTCGGCAGGTTTCTTTCGCTCTTTTGACGGAGGGGAGACGTGGGAAGGACGGGGAGGGGGAATGCCGCTCCAGACAGATATTGGAGCCCTGCTCTGGGAGGAGCGAGCCCCAGATCAACTCTATGTCGCTGACGACCTGCGCGGAACCATCTACTACTCCGCCGACGCGGGCACCAATTGGGAACCCTTCGCGCTTGATCGTCTGCCCAGCCGACTGGTCCGCTCTCTGATCGCGGATCCGTTCAATCCCGGGAAGCTCTACCTGGGAACCTTCTCCGGTGGAGTCTATGTCCTGCAACGGCCTCCCTTGCCAACAGAGGGCCCGGCTGGTTCAGTTCGATGACCGGGACCCGGTTCGTTCCCGGATCCGCTTGAGGACTTGGCGGACCTGCTCGGCGTCTGGCTCCCCGCCCGCCACCTGCAGGTAGGCCTCGAGCTGCTCCCCCGCACGGGCCAACTGATCCTGACGCAGGTACCAGTTGAAGAGAATCTTGCGTCCATAGGCAAAGGAAGTGCCGCCCAGCGCAATCGCGCGCGCCACCTCTTTCTCGGCGCGCTCTGGATCAGACGTCTGACGAGAGAGATAGGCAATGCCCAACTGGAGATGGGCCATCGGGTAACTATCCTCAAGGCGACATCCCGCCTCCAATTCCCGGATGGCCTCGTCGTACTGGCGTTGCCCGACGTAGAGAATTCCGAGATTGATGTGCGGCAGGACAAATTTCGGATTGATCTGCAGGGCACGCTCAAACTGGGCGCGCGCCTCTTCCGGTCGATCGAGCAGGAGATATTGCTCTCCCAGCTTGTTGATCGCCAACAGATAGTCTGGATGGAGCTGGAGGGCTTTCTGAAAGAGGGCCACGGCCTCGGTCGGCTTCTTCTCCTGGGCTCGTTTGAGCCCCTTCTCATAGGTCTTCCGGGCCTCACGAGAGACGTCCTGAAGATCACCAACCGAGAGGAGGCGTCCTTTTGGCGTGACAACGATCTCCGCGTCTGGGCTGCGCAAGGTGACTTGGGCGAGAACGGCGCGCGAGAAGTTCCCGAAGAGCTCGACTGTCTCCTGGGTCGTCTCAAAACGGCGGGTTTGATCGGCGGGCACCAGAATGCGGTAGGTTCCACTCGGCAACTGACCGAACTCGAAGTTGCCTCCGGTATCGGTGAAGGTCTCCCCGGCCATCCCCCCAGTACTCACTTCGAGGATGACCCGCACCCGCTGATCCGGGAGAGTCCCCGAAGGCATGTAGAGCCGACCTCGAATGGAATGGGTGACGGCGGTCGTTCGCCCTGTCGCGGGGGGGCTCGCCCCTTGTCCGCCTCCACCGGTCTGCGCGACCCCGGTCAAGCTCGCCGAGGCCATCCACAAGAAGGGCACGACCAGACCAGCCCACAGACGATGGCCTCCTGGCCATCTCCCTGCCCAACGGATCTTTTTCATCCTTGCGGCTGCCATTCGATCGTGGCCTCCTTGGGTACGGTGAACATTCTCTGGTGTTGAAAAAGGGGCTTCCTCGTCGATGACTTCCGGATCTCTCCCACAGACAGGCCCTTCGGTTGGCGACTGAACCAAGAGCGGCGCCATGCCTTCGCTCAGGCGAGATCGTCTGGCTCTTCGCTCGCGGCAGCGGGCTGGTTGATCAGCTCCTTCAACTCTTTACCCGGCTTGAAATAGGGAATCCGTTTGGCGGGGATATCGACCGATTCGCCCGTCTTGGGATTACGCCCGCGACGGGACGAACGCTGTCGAACACGGAATGAGCCAAATCCACGCAACTCGATCTTCTCCCCGCGATTGAGCGCCTCGACGAGGCTGCGCAGAACCTCGTCGACGATCACTTCCGAATCCTTTTTGGTCAGGTCGACGACACGCGCGACCTCATTCACCAAGTCAGCCTTCGTCATCGTTCCTCCCTTCGGGTCAGAGCGTGCCATCGCTTCAGCGCCACTGATACTTGAATCGGACAGAGGTGTCGACCTCCGTCAACTGCTGCGGGAAGCGGGCCGTATCCAACAGGTTCCCCACGGAGGCCGCCCCCAGGAGTAGGTCGAGCAGCGGGGATCGCTCCCGCGGCTTGGGTGGAGTGATGACGTGCGGTTTTCCCTTGACGCCGATCAGCTCAGCCGTCTTTTTCAGTGCGTCCTCATAGTTTCCGGTCGCGTCGATCAGCCCATTGCGCACCGCTGACTCTCCAGTAAAGACGCGTCCATCCGCGAGCGCCCGAGCCCTCGCTTCATCGATCTCACTCCCTGCCGCACCGCGACCTTTGCGTCCCTCCAGGACCGCCTGAACGAACTGGCCATTCAGCTCATCGATCATCGCTTGGAAGTAGGCCCGCTCACGCTCGGTCAGTTCTCGGGTCGGGGAGCCCGTGTCTTTGAACTCGCCGCTCTTGAAGACGACTGGCTTGACCTTGGCCCATTCCGCCAGCTCCCGGTAGTTGATCCACTCGGCGATGACGCCAATGCTGCCAGTAACGCTTCCGGGATTGGCCAGGATCAGATCTGCCGGGCAGGCCAAGTAATACCCTCCCGAAGCCGCCACCGATCCCATGGAGACAACAACCTTCTTCTTCTTCTCTTCCTTGACGCGACGAACTTCGGTGTAGATCTCCTGGGAGGCGGAGACACCCCCTCCCGGACTGTCAACCCGCAGAAGAATCGCCTTGACCCGGGAGTCCTCTCCATACTGCTTGAGGTGACGATTAACCGTCTTGGCCATCTCCTCGTCGATGACCCCCTCGATCGGAATCATCGCAATCTTGTCCCCGCCACCGACAAAGCCGTCCTCCTCTGACATCAAGGACATCAGGGAAAGAAGACTCACCGCAAACACCCCCAGCAAGACCAACCCAATGATCAAGACCCAGCCCAAGGATCGCTTTTCCATGGAGATCACCTATCGAGGAGAGACCAGCAAAGAGAAAGAGGAGTCAACGGGAGACTGCCCGGAGAGCGTCCATTCTCTCCGGGCAGTCTGTAGGTGTCCTCCATTGATGGCACTGATGGCATTGATTGCCAAACCGCCCCCAATCCTCGGATCAGGACTGATCCTCATCCGAGTTCGAGCCGGTGGAGGTCATGGAACTGAGGCCCGCCAGTTCCCCCAGACTCGCCATCCCGCCTTCAGCGGAGGTGTAGTTTCGGGTATCGAGCACGGGCTCGTCACTGCCGACCGCACGCGCCGAGAGGCCAATCTTGCGATGCTCCCGATCCATCTTGAGGATCTTGAAGGGCATGACTTGGCCGGTCTTGACCGCATCTTCCGGCTTCTCGACGCGCTCTTCAGAGAGTTCCGAGACGTGGCAAAGCCCTTCGATCCCATCTTCCAGCTCAACGAAGGCCCCAAAGTTGGCAAACCGCGTCACCTTGCCAGTGACGACGTCCCCGAGGTGATGGGTTTCAAAGAAGCGCTCCCAAGAGTTCGGTTCGAGCCCCTTGATCGAGAGCGAGAGACGCCGATTGTCGACATCAATCGCGGTGATGACGGCCTCGACCTCCTGATTCTTCTTGAGTGCCTCGCTGGGGTGCTTGATCCGCTTCGTCCAGGAGATATCCGAGACGTGGACCAGACCGTCGATCCCCTCCTCGATCTCGACAAAGGCGCCAAAATCGGTGAGGTTGCGGATGCGACCCTTGATCCGGGTACCAACGCCATAACGCTGCGGCAGCGTCTCCCAGGGGTTGGGCTCGATCTGCTTCAGCCCCAGGCTGATGCGGCGTGCGCCCTGATCGACGTCGATGATCTGCGCCTCGACCTCCTGACCGATTGAGAGCAGGTTTTTGGGATGCTTGACCCGCTTCGACCAGCTCATCTCGGTGACGTGAACCAACCCCTCGATCCCCGGCTCGAGTTCGATGAAGGCCCCATAATCGGTCAGGGAGACCACCTTGCCCTTGATGCGGTTGTTGGCGGGGTACCGCTCGGTCGCCGTCGCCCACGGATCTGGCGTCAGCTGCTTGAAGCCAAGGCTGACCCGCTCGCGATCCCGGTCGAATTTGAGGACCTTGACCTGGACGTGCTCTCCGATCTTGAGCAGATCGTGCGGATTCTGGAGCCTCCCCCACGACATATCGGTGATATGGAGCAGTCCGTCGATTCCGCCCAGATCGATGAAGGCACCATAGTCGGTGAGGTTCTTGACCTGTCCCTCGACAATGATTCCCTCCTCGAGATTCTTGAGGGTTTCGTTCTTCTTCCCGGTGATCTGCTCTTCCTGGACCACCTTGCGGGAGAGGACGATGTTGCCCCGCTTCTTGTTGACCTTGAGGACACGGACCTCAATGTCCTTGTTGCGGAACATGTCAAGGTTGCGGACAGGCCGGATATCGACTTGGCTGCCCGGCAGGAAGGCCTGGATGCGGCCGATCTCGACCCGCAAGCCACCCTTGATCCGATCGGTGACGCGCCCGGTGATCGTCGACTGATCCTTGTACGCCTGCTCAATCATCTCCCAGGTATGCTTGCGCTCCGCATCGACACGGGAGAGTTCCACATATCCTTCCGCGTTCTCCAACTGCTTGACGAAGACATCCACCTCGTCCCCAGGGGCCACCGTGATTGTGTCTCCCTCGCGGAACTCTTCGAGAGGCACGATTCCCTCGGATTTGAATCCGACGTCGATGATGACGGCCTGATCGGTGATGTTGATCACACGCCCCTTGACGACCTCATTTTCACTGATCTCGGACCGGTGAGTCTCCTCGTGAGCAGCGAGGATCGCGCCGAAATCCATCATGGATTCGCCGTTCTCATCGGGGTCGAGAGAGTCGCCATCCAAAGACTCTGCGGAATCAGAATCATCTGGCGATGCTGTGGGGAGCGGGGGGAGAGGCTGGGTGACAGCAACAGCGATCTCCTCGGTCGGTGCGGGCGCGCTCTCGACAGCGGCGGCCTGATCGACCGAAGTGACGTCGTCAGTGACTTCGTCAGTATTTGGGGCGGACGGGGTAAGGTTATTCGTTGACATGGAAAGTGGACTTCCTCCTGAAGAAACTACCCGAGTCGCACACGCAACCCGGTTGGCAGTGGTCGATCTGATGATTGACGATGTTCATCGACAAAACCGGATCAGTGGAATCACATCGAAAGGATCGACCCTCTGCATGGCAAACTGAATTCTCATCATACTCCTCCGCCAGTTCTTTGCCAACGATCAGCAAACAAAAGAGGGCGAGGAGTGTGCCCGTGAAAAAGAGTGGGTCAAGACGCGAGTGCCGGCTCGGCCTCCTCGACCGCCAGCTGACGAAGGCGCTCGACCACCTGCTGGATCATCCAGTCAGGCGTCGAGGCGCCCGCGCTGACTCCGACCCGACGGACTCCCCGCAAGAGTGCGGGGTCGATCTCACTGGACGTCTCGATGAGAAACGAGGCGGGGCAATGCTCCCGCGCCGCCTCGACCAATTTATTGCTGTTGGCGCTATGGCGCCCGCCGATCACAAGGAGCAGGTCCACTTCGCGCGAGAGGCTCCGGACGGCCTTCTGGTTCTCTTCAGTGGCATCGCAGATGGTCTCGCAGACCTTGACCTCGGGGGCTCTTTCGCGGAGGGCCGCGATGACCTGCTGGTATTTTCGCGGGCTGATCGTCGTCTGAGCAATGACGCCAATTCTCTCGAGGGGTGGCAATTGGCGAACCTCATCGACCGTCTTGACGGCATAGCCCTCATCGTGAATATACCCAAGGATGCCACGAATCTCCGGGTGGTCCTTGTCGCCGACGATGACGACCGTATAGCCATCGCGGTGGAGCTCCATCGCCTTGCGCTGGGAGTAGTGGACGTAGGGGCAGGTGCCATCCATAATGCGGAGCCCGCGCGACTTGAGTTCATCGTAGGCTTGTGGGGCAACACCGTGGGCCCGGATGATGACGGTGCCCGAGGCTGGAAGATCAGACTGATCCGCGACGCGGATGCCATCCCCCTGGAGTCGTTCGATCTCCTGCGTGTTGTGAATGAGAGGGCCGAGGGTGACGACAGGCTCTCCCGGATTCTTCTCAAGGGCGCGATAGGCCATATCGACCGCGCGTTTGACCCCCATACAGAACCCCAGACTCTCTGCCAGAACGATTTCCATAGCTCATCCCTCTCTGACCTGCCACAACCCTCACCGACGATCGTCACCAAAGAGCAGGATACCGGGAACGCCGTTGGCGGGCGATCCGAATCTTGACCTGTACGAGGAGAGACAACGTCCCGCCCAAAGCCCCCAACCAAAAGCCTCAACCAGAGACGTGGAATGGATCTCAGAGAGGCTCGACACCGGTCGGTAGCCGCGCACTCGCGCTTGGCGGACGAGGCGGCTTGACGCTGGCTTGAGACGGGCCTCGCACGGGTCGAAGATCGCGTTGGCGCGCGGATCGGAGGTCTCACCGGTTCGGATACACGTCACCCGACACAGGAAGCATAGACTCTACTGGCAGGGAAAGGGGATGTCAAGCAGGGCGTTCGGGGCGTTTGCGGGAACGGGAACTCCGGGGAGGGGGAGCGGGGGCCCGGTACTGAAAGAACCGCTTCACTTCCGCCGGGAGAAGGGGGCGAAACTGGCCGGGAGCAAGCGATTCGTGGTCAAGGAACCCAATGGCGACGCGGCGCAGTTTGAGGACGGAGTGGCCGATCGAATCGAACATGCGCCGGATCTGCTGGTTGCGGCCTTCAAAAAGAGTGACGCGGTACCAGGCATTGGTGGCGCTCTCTTCCATCAGTTCGATGCGGGCGGGGGCGGTGCGCGTGCCCTCGAGGATCACGCCACGTTGGAGTTGGAGGATCTGTTGTTGGCCGGGTTTGCCTTTGACCTTGACCTCGTAGACCTTGGGGACCTGTTTCGAGGCGTGGGCGATGAGTTGGGTGAAGGCGCCATCGTTGGTGAGGAGCAGGAGGCCTTCGCTCTGGAAGTCGAGCCGTCCGACGGGGTGGACCTTGTCGCGGTAGGGGCCAAGGAGATCGATGACCAGCGGCCGTTGGCGCGGATCGGAGCGGCTGGTGAGAAAGCCGGCCGGCTTGTTGAGCAGCAGGTAGAGCTTCTCCTGACGATCAAGTTTGGGATTGATCAGCTTGCCGTGGACCTTGATGTGGTCCCGCTGAGGATCGACCTGGGTCCCCAGTTGGGTGACGACTTGGCCGTTGACAGTGACGGCGCCGGCGACAATCAGCTCCTCAGCCTTGCGGCGGGAAGCGAGGCCGGCGGCGGCGATGATCTTCTGGAGTCGTTCCATCCGGAAGGAGCCTCTCGGGGTAAGGGGAGGGTGCGCTTCCCCTGGGGATTAGTGGCGCGGGGCGGCAAGGAGCGCCATGGCTTCCTGTCGGGTGCGCTCGTCCTTGCGGAAGACGCCGCGCACCGCCGAGGTGATGGTCGAGGCCCCGTGTTTCTTGACTCCGCGCATGGCCATGCAGAGGTGGACCGCCTCGATGACGACCATGACACCGCGGGGACGCAGCTCTCCCTGGTAGAGAATCTCCGCGATCTGGGTGGTCAACCGCTCCTGGACTTGTGGGCGGCGGGCGTAGAGATCGCTGATCCGGGCCAGCTTCGAGAGGCCAATGATGCGACCTTCATGCGGGATATAGGCGATGTGGGCCACGCCGGTGAAGGGGACGAGATGGTGCTCGCAGATGGAATAGATCGGGATGTCGCGGACCATGACGATCTCGTCGTGAGTCTCAGCGGGGATCACTTTGATCTCTTGCTCGACGGGTTCGTGGAGTCCTCCACAGATCTCCTGGTACATCTCCGCGACGCGTTGCGGGGTCTCGGCGATGCCAGGACGAGTCAAGTCCTCCCCAATCCCCTCCAGGATCAGTCGCACACCGGCAGCGATCTTCTCTAAATCGAACATTCCTTGGCGCCTCTCTGCGGTCATCTACTTCTCAGGTCCAGAGCCCACTCGTCAGGGGGAGGAGCAGGAGTCTTCCCCGATCGGGCAAGCTCTCTATTATGGAGAAGAGAGCGGGGGGGGCGCAAGGAGCCGCTCTGGGCAAAAATTGACGGAGAGGAAAAACTTTAAATAGAATGAAGGAGTTGTGGGGTAGGATCAGGAGTGCGGCAGAGGCGGGTGAGGGGGGCAGCTGACAGTTCGTGGGGAACGGGAGGGGAGATGGAGGCGATATCGGAAGCGCGATCGAGCACGCGATCAACGGGAGGTGTCTCTCCCTCGCTGGGGGCCTTGGTGGGAGGAGACCGGCGCGGCAGCGGAGCCCCACCAGAGGGCCCTTACTTCAATCGGGAGCTGAGCTGGATCGAGTTCAACAGCCGAGTCCTTGAGGAGGCACTCGATCCGACGCAGCCGCTCCTGGAGCGATTGAAATTTCTGGCGATCTTCTCGGACAACCTCGACGAGTTCTTCATGGTGCGGGTGTCAGGGCTGCAGAAGCAGTTGGAGGCCGATCCGACGCTGCTCTCGCCGGACGGTCTGACGCCAGCGACGCAGTTGCGAATGATCGGGGAGCGGCTCCGGACCCTGGTGGAGATCCAGACGCGTTGCCTGCGCGAGCAGGTTCTGCCCGGGCTGCGCGCCTTTGGCATCGAGATCGTGACGTATGATCAGCTGGGCCCGACGGAGCAGGCTGACTTTCAAACGCTCTTCGCGGAACGGATCTTTCCGGTCTTGACGCCCTTGTTGTTCGATCCGAGCCATCCCTTTCCAATCATCTCGAACATCAGCCTCAACCTGGGAATCCAAGTAATTCCGGAGAACCCGCGGAATGGGGACGGACCGCGTTTTGCGAGGCTCAAGCTGCCGCCGAATGTTCCGCGGCTGCTGCCGGTCGTGGAGGGAGGGACCCGCTTCGTCTTGCTGGAAGAGGTGGTGACCGCGAACATCAAGGCTCTCTTTCCCGGGATGCGCATCCTCGAGTGCCAGCCCTTCCGGATTACCCGGGACGCCGATATCGAGATTGAAGAGGACGAGGCGGGGGATCTGCTCAAGACGATCGAGGAGCGATTGCAACAGCGTCGCTTCGGGTTTGGTGTCCGGCTGGAGGTGGCTTCGGGAATGAGCTCGCAGATGGTCGAGCTGCTCCGCCATTCGTTGGAGTTGGAGGCGCAGGAGGTCTACACGATCGATGGTCCCCTCAACATTCCGGGGCTGATGGCGCTGACGCGGCTCGATTTTCCGGCGCTCAAAGACCCGCCGTTCACGCCAGCGACACCACCGATCCTCCGGCAACACGAATCGATTCTGGATGCGATCCGGCAACAGGACATTCTGCTTCACCATCCTTATGACTCCTTCGCTCCCGTCGTCGAGTTCATCCGGGCGGCGGCGCGGGATCCGCAAGTCTTGGCGATCAAACAGACACTCTACCGGGTCGGCCAGGATTCACCGATCGTCGAAGCGCTGATCGAGGCGGCGAGGAATGGCAAACAGGTGGCGGTCCTCGTCGAGCTGAAGGCGCGTTTTGACGAAGAGAACAATATCTTGTGGGCGCGTCGGATGGAGGAGGCCGGGGTCCACGTCGTCTACGGCGTGGTCGGGTTGAAGACGCACGCGAAGATCGCGCTGGTCGTGCGGCAGGAGCAGGGGGCGATCCGGCGCTATATCCACCTCGGGACCGGCAACTACAATGCGGCCACATCACGGATCTACACCGACTTTGGGCTCTTGACGGTCGATCAGGAGTTGGGGGCGGATGCGTCGGAGCTGTTCAACTATCTGACAGGGTATTCGCGTCAGAGCCGCTATCGCAAACTGTTGGTGGCCCCGGTCAGCCTGCGGCGGAGCCTCGTGGAGATGATCCGTCGGGAGGTGGCGCACCAACGTGCGGGACGGCCCGCCGGGATGATGGCCAAGTTCAACAGTTTGACAGACACCGGGCTGGTTGAGGAGTTGTACGCCGCCTCCCGCGAAGGGGTGCCGATCGACCTGATCGTCCGTGGGGTCTGTTGTTTGCGACCGGGGCTGCCCGGGATGAGTGAAACGATCCGGGTCGGGTCGATCGTCGGGCGGTTCCTCGAGCACACGCGCGTCTATCGGTTCCTCAATGGCGGGGAGGAGGCGATCTATCTCGGAAGTGCGGATCTGATGAACCGCAACTTGGATCGGCGGATCGAGATTCTCTTTCCGCTGGAGGATGCGCGACTCCGGAAGCGGATGGTCGAAGAGGTCCTGGTGCCATCCCTGCGGGACACGGCCAAGATGCGTTGGCTGGAATCGAATGGCCAGTACTGCCGCCTGCATCCGTCGGATGAAAGCCCTTTCAATCTGCAGGAGTACCTCCTGCAACACGCGAGACAAGAGCAGGCAACGCAGGAGGAGGAGTAGCCCTCCTTCACGTCGGGAGGAACGCGACCTCTGAGATTGGGGAGTTCGGATTGAGAGGGGGAGGTGTGCCTTGGACTGGATGAGAATGGGAGAGAAGAATCGGCGAAGACGGTCGGGGGGAGCTCTGTTGGG
>JBMUAP010000055.1:0-10767 GCA_049454155.1 Blastocatellia bacterium | reverse complement strand
GGACGTGATTCCGGGGGAGCTGCTTGAGGTCGAGTTCCGTCAAATTCTGCAGCGCGATGACCCACTCTCGCCGCGAATGGCGCACCACTCCCGTCAGCAACGCCTCTCCGTCCTGCTCAAATTCAAGAATCTCCCACGGATAGAATTGATAGGTCTGGCGTGTCCGAAAGGCGGGGCGACAATCGGCGTAGAAGGTTCCCTCTTGGGATTCGTAGAGCACCGTCCAAACTTCGAGCCCACTGCCGAGACTCCCGCAGCAGCCGTGGAGAACCCCCTCCTCCCGTGAGACACGCGTCACCGTTCCCCGTTGATGGGCTTCGCGTGCCAGCGCCTGGTAGGACGCCTCATCTGTCACCTTGAATCCAATCGCCTCGAATGGCTCACTCATACCAGCTCTCTCAGGATCCCTTCTTCTTTTTTCGCTTCGTTCCAACCTCTACCTCGGGAGGAACGAGGGGAGGGGCATACTTTCGTACTCCGCGGATGTTGCGGGCGGGGCCTCGTCGGGGAGGCTGGTTGCTCCGCACCATCTCGGCAAAGAGGTCAACATCATAATCGCATTCTCGCGCCATCTCCTCGCGAATGGCGTGCAACTCTTCTAAAAAGTGGGGGCGCTGATACATCGGTTACCAATCCCGGACCAGAAATTCCGGAGTGACGATCTCGGGGACAAAAAATCCTGCTGCCGTATTGAAGAGCTTGATGCGTGCTTGGCGATGGACATTGGCGAGGTGGCCAAAGTTCCAGGTGACGAGGTAGTCAAGCTTGTGATCGGAGGCGAGGGCGACGTGCAGAGCATCTCCAAGAAATTTTCGCTGAAAGATTCCCCTGGAAAGGTACCCTTCGGCGAGAATCGCCGCCTCATCAGTGACCTCCACTTGCGGGAGATCACGAATCAAGCCGAGGGAACTGCGGCGATAGGGCTCGCGGGTCCGTTCGAGCTCGCGGACCACCAGCGGAGAGACAAAGGCGCGATAGTGGGAGAGTTCGTGTTCCCACCAGCGGATCGTCAGGTCGCGCCGGAAGGACTCTCCCTTATCGAGATACGCGCCAATTACGGATGTTTCAAGATAGATGCTGGTCAAGACGGATTCGGGCCTACTGGGATGGAGCCGCGACGGTGATCGCCGGGGACTGGGGGGTCAGTCGAAACTGGTAGCGGCGCATGTCGAGCACCACGCGAAAATGGGAGAGGAAGTCGGCGCCGAGGACACCGTGCTGCTCGAACCCCGACGTCTCATTGACGGCCGAGAGGTCGAGAACGAGCGCGCGGGCCTGGTTTTTCCGTAGACCGTTGACCGCCAGTGTCGAGAGTCCGAGCGCCTTGGCCCCCTCTGAGATGCCGGCCGCACCGATGACGCGGTAGGTGACACCGGGTGTAATGAGGCCCTCGAGGGCGTGCTGCTGGACGGCAGCGCTGGAGATGACACTGACCGTCGCTCCCGTGTCAATGATCAGATTGAGTGGGCGATCGACCCCGGGCAGCGTCGCCTCGGTGCTCGCCAATCCGCCGCTCGTGCTGCGAATCGGGACTTCGAAGCTGCCGCTGGCCGCCACGACCGATTGCCCCTTCGGCTCCGTGTCCGTCCCGGTTCGAGCGGGGGCAGACTGGATGGGGTCGGCAAACTCTGTCGGAACACTCGACGACTCGGACGCCGCTGCGGGAGGCAGATCACTGATCGGGGACCGGTCAAGCGTCAATTGCCGGGTCTGATAGTCGAGGGTCACCGCAAAATTGGAGAGGACCGAAAGGCCCAGATAGCCATCTGCCCGGTCCGATTCGGGAAGATCCGGGGAGGAGTAGACGGTACGGATGTAGACCGGGACGAGGTCGATGCGCACGTCTCCGATACTCAGCGAGTCGAGAAGTCCATAGACGATCGGGAAGGAGCCGCTCCCCCCGATGGCCCGGGCATTGCCACCGCGGGCGATCGGCTTGATGCCGAGCCGCTGCGCGGCCTTATCGGAGATGACGGTCAGGCTCGCCCCAGTGTCAATGACGAAACGCAAGGGCCCCTTGCCGTTGACTTGGACCTCGATGAATGGACGGTGATTGACCGGATTGAATTGGATCGTGCTGACCTCTTTCCCGGCGGTGCGGTGGATCTTCGTCGTCCCGAGGTAGCGATAGAGGTCGATCAGCCCTTTGATACGCGCTCTGCGTTCGGCATCGGTCTTGGGAGAGACATCGAGAAACCGCTGGAAAGCGTCCGCAGCTTCGTTGTAGTACTCGAGTCGCGAGCAGGTGCGCGCCAATGAGATGTAGTAGTCCGGCTCGGATGGATCGAGCAGAACCGCGCGCTTGAGCCCAGCATAGGAGTTCTTGGCGCGGTTCTCGAAATATTCGATCTCGGAGAGGCCAGCGATGGCGAGGGCCTCCCGCTCGTTGAGCTTGACGGCGGTGTAGAGGGACTCGATCGAATTGCGAAACTCGCCTGCCCGGAGCAGGGCCGTCCCGAGCAGGGCGTGGGCCCGGGAGTTGAGAGGATCGGCAGCCAGGACCTTGGCCGCCTGTTCGTATCCCCCGCCGAGGTTCCCCCGCTTGATCTGGACGAAGCTCAGGCCGAGCAGGGCTTGTCGATCCGACGGATTGCGCTCGACCAACTGCTGCAAGAGGGTCTCCGCGACGGGAAAATTGGCCTGTCGGACCTCTTTCTCTGCCTGTTTAAGCAGTTTTCCCCGAGATTGTGCCTCGATCTCGACAGCCAAACCAGACACGGCGCCGCACACGGCGACCGCGAGGCCCATCACTCCCCCCCTCGATCTTGCCCACCAGTCTGATCTACGTCCCATCTTGCACCTCATACCGCGCTGATGCCGAATGTCTTCTCTCTTTCCGCTCGCTGCCTGTCATGCCCGCCAGTTCTGCTCCGCAAAGAGCGGCACATTACTTGAGTATCTCCCCGGTCCGATTGGACCAGAGGAGCAGATCCAACTCATCGAAGTCGATCTTAATCCGCTTGGCAAATTGTCGCATACTCTCCTCGGCGGCCAAGTACTTTTTTTTCGTCGTCGGGGGGGTCGGGGCGGCGAGGACTCCCAGTTCGTGAAGGGTCCGGAGGATGTGTTTGTCGAGGATGCCATAGCCGCGATAGCCAATATTGCGGAGATAGTGGCTTGCCTCCTTGTAGCCAATCCCCTTGATGCCGGGGGTGCGGGCGAGAAAGTCACGACGTCCCTCCAGGTCATCGCCAAAAGCGGTCAATCGCTCGCGCAGCTGGAGATCACAGTCGGCGCGGAGCCAAGCCCGGGTGGTGACGACGTACCCGGACCGGGCACGGGGGAAGCGGTGCGCCCCGAGCAGGGCTTGGTGGAGGCGATCGTGACCCGCGCGGGGAAGCAGGCGCCGGATGCGTTCGATCGACGTCAGGCCCATCCGCGCACTGGCCCCCGCGGTAAGGATGCAGTAGACCAGCTCCTCAAAGAGCCGCGCGTTGTCGGCCTCGCGTCCGATCTCCGCAAACTCCGCGAGGCGCGCCCGGATCGCCGGGCGCTTCTCCCGATAGCTCGCCTGCAGGTCTTCCAGTGCGCTCGACGTGCCCGCTCTTGGCATACAGACTCCACGGATGATAGCGGAGGGAGGTGCACGGCCAAGCTCTTCGCAGTTCCCTCCCCCAGAACAGAGACAGGAATTGTAGGAGTCGGAAAAGTGGGCTGTCAATCAGGCAGATCGAGTCCCTATCTGGACGATTGATCTTGCCTTCGGCTGGTTTCGAGATCACCTCCCATATGGTATGGTGAGCTGTAACCACTCAAGCGGCAGGGGAAGCGGCAAGCCGGATCTGTTCCCCCTCTTTTGGGAGTCTCTCAATGATACGATCTGCTCAACTTCGATCCATGGCCGTGTTGTGTGTCTGGGCGCTGTCGGTGGCTGTTGCCGGGGCCCAGTCGGTGGTGGGCGGACGCGGTCCAGTTCCAGCACCGGTGCGGCAGGACCCGACCGGTCTTTTTCAGGAGAGGTACGCCACCATCGGTGACGATCTGTTCATCGGCGGTCAGCCGACCGAGAAGGCATTGCGCGAGTTGAAGGCGAAGGGGGTGACGACTGTCGTCAACCTGCGAATGGCGCAGGAGATGGCCCGGGTGGACTTCGATGAAGCTGCCCTGCTCGCCGAACTTGGAATCGACTATGTCCACCTCCCGCTCAATGGATCGGGCGGGAACGCCTATGCGCCCGCGGCGCTCGACCAGTTTGCCTCGGTCATGGAGTCGGCCAAGGGCAAGGTGCTACTCCACTGCACGGTGGCGTGGCGGGCGAGCCACCTCTGGGGGGCCTATCTCATCCGCGAGCGCAAGATGCCGGTCGGGGAAGCCTTGACCCAGGCGCGCGCAATCAACCTGCGCGACGACCGCCCGTTCGGCAATCAGCAGCCGATCGAAGGCTTTCTGGGTCGGGCGCTGCCGGAGCTGCTGCGGCCGAAGCCCCAGCACTGAGTGCCCTGCGGACGAGTATCGTGTGGAATTCATCAGGACCAAGCCGTCTTCTCTTGCTGGCTCTTCCGAAAATGGATCAGGATTGTACCGTCACCACAACTCTATTTGAACGAGAGGTGATGGCCTCACGGCGAGAACATCTCCTGCAATCTGGCCAAGACTTCTGTTCTCGTTTTTTTGTCGATTTGACCAACCCGTTTGACGAGCCTCGTCTTATCAACTGTTCTTATCTGATCCAAGACGATTTGGCCTTCCTTGCCTTGTAACGGACAGCCAACCCTTGTCGGGTATTGTTTTTCTCTGGTTGTCAGGGGGGCAATGATGACTGTTTTAATATGAAAATTCATCTCGTCTGGTGAAACAACCACACAAGGCCGAGTCTTTTTTGTCTCATTTCCAATTGTTGGATCGAGATTGATCAGATACACCTCAAACCGCTTGATTACCATTCCCACTCTTCCTCATCGCAATCAGTCATCCCCGAATCGTCGATCAACAGCCGAGCTTCTTGTTGTTGCGCCATTTCCTGAAATTGCGCAGCCCAACCTTGGCGAGGATGAGTCGCGGGCTTGATGACAATCTGGTCATCGACGACCTGAATTTCCACATCGTTGCTCAGCCCCGTCTGCTCAAGAAAGGGTTTCGGAATACGAATTCCCTGCGAATTTCCAATTTTGACAATTTTTGCTCTCATGGTGAGCACATTGTAAGCACCTCAAGATTCTTGTCCACAAATAATAGGAGGGTGGGTTGGCTGGCAAGAGCGGCACGTCATATCTGACGTTGACAAATCGATCGGGCGGATGGAGGGTTATGCCGCCGTGGGCAATGTGGAGAGAATTCAGGCTGAGACAGAACGGCTTGTTGACCGGCATGGGCAAGCGACCTTACAATCCAAATTGTCCGGAGGGTGACCTGCCCTGCACCGGACAACTCGATCCAGACGACCAATGAGGATGACCGAGAAGGGGGCCGCTGCGCGGGATGCGCCTCGGCTGATGTCCCGGTAAGAGAGGGGGCAGAGGTCATCGCCTGTCTGGCAGACCGCCCACTCTTCCCTGACGGCGAGCGGTTATCTTTCTCAGGGAACTTGTTGGAACATTTTGACCAGTGAGGGGAGTAGATCAGTCATGAAGGAGCAGCGGGACGGAACAACCGATCCGAATGGAGAGAAGCTGGAGTCGCCGCTTTCGGTGAACCGGAAGACAACGGGTGTAACAAGGCGGCGGTTTCTGGCTTCAGCGACGGGAGTGGGGGCTGGAATGGGTTTGAGCGAACTCCTCCCGAGCCTCAGCCCAGCACTGCAGGGGATGAGCGCTCTCGTCTCCGCCGCCTCCCAAGGAGGGGCAGGACAGGCACAGTCGATTCCGGGGAAGGAACGGCTGATCGTGCGCTCGCTCCGCCCAGAGGATCTGGAGACTCCGCCGTCGCTGCTCAACACTTGGTTGACGCCCAACGACCTCTTCTACGTCCGCCATCACTCCTACGCCCCGACCCTCAACCAAGCTGTGACCAAGGCCTGGACGGTACGAGTCGATGGAGCGGTCGAGTCGCCCCTGTCGATCTCGCTTGATGAGTTGAAGCGAATGCCGAAGGCCACCGTGACGGTCACCCTCGAGTGCGCGGGAAATGGCCGTGCCTTCTTCGACCCCCCGGTCGCCGGGATTCAGTGGGAGAAGGGAGCCGTGGGAACCGCGCGTTGGACAGGTGTTCGGCTCGCCGACCTGCTCAAGCGGGTCGGCGTTCGCTCGACGGGCAAGTACGTACTCTTTGACGGGGCGGACAAACCGGTCGGCAAAATGCCAGACTTTCAGCGCAATATTCCCCTGGACAAGGCGCTCCACCCGGACACGATTCTGGCTTACGAGATGAACGACCAGCCGCTTCCCCCGCTGCACGGCTACCCGCTGCGGGCCATCATCTCAGGCTGGGAAGGGGCCTATGCCGTCAAATGGCTTGACCACGTCCGGGTACTCGAAGCGGAGCATGACGGCTTCTTCGTCAAGACCGCCTACCGCTATCCCAACATTCGGGTCGCGCCAGGTTCCCCGGTTCCACCGGAAAATATGCTCCCGGTGACGGGATTGGTCGTCAAGTCACTGATTCATACCCCCGCGGAAGGGGCCACCTTCGCGCCCGGCCCAATCCGGATCGCCGGGTTTGCCTGGGCGGGGGAGACTGCAATCCGGCAAGTCGATGTCTCCCTCGACCAGGGAGCAACTTGGGTCCCGGCACGCCTCGGGAGCGAACGGGTCCCTTACGCTTGGCAATCGTTCGAGTACGAGTTCTCGATCTCCAAGCCCGGATCGTATCTGCTGATGGCGCGGGCCACCGATGAGCAGGGTCGAATGCAGCCCGTCGCCCCGCACTGGAACCCCTCCGGCTACCTCTGGAACGTCATCGACCGAGTGAGGATCAACGTCAATGCCTCGTAATCTACACCGCCTTCTTCCGATTGGACTGCTTCTCGCCCTCGCCTGGCTGATTAACGGCTCGGTGGGCGTCCTCGATCTCTCGGCAGAGGGGAGAGCCGCCGCGCAAGGAGTCGAGACTCCTCAGGCGAGCGCAGATCTGCCCGATGGGCCCGGCGTGGAGATCGCGCGACGCGCCTGCCTCTCTTGCCACGAAGCCGACCTCATCGCGGCGCAGCGACTCTCCCGTGCCGGCTGGGTGCGGGAGGTCGAGAAGATGGTCCGCTGGGGAGCGGTGATCACAGACTCCGAGAAGGATCCCCTCGTCGACTATTTCACCGCCCACTTTGCCCCGCGCCGCGCTGCTGCTGCGCCTCCTCCCGGGACAACTCCCTCCGCTGGGGAGGCCATCTTCGAGCAGCGCTGCCTGTCGTGCCACGAAGCTGACCTGACACGCCAGCAAAGGCTGAGTCGTGCTGGTTGGGTGCGGGAAGTCGAAAAGATGGTCCGCTGGGGGGCCGTCGTTCCGGAGGCGGAACGCGACCCCCTCATCGACTATCTCAGCCAGTCCTTCGCCCCAGCCCGCTAGCGCCGGCTTACTCGCGACGGGATGGAGAGGAAGGAGGAGGCCGGAGAGCCTCTGCGCTGCGCGGGTAGCGCTGGCGCAGTTCGTCAAATGCTGCCCCATCGTAGCGCAACGTTCCGCTCGCCCCATCGTAGAGAAAAGAGATGCCGAGGCGGTTGTAGCGATCGAGGCTGACAAAGCCCATCATCGCCGATCGGCGTCGGATGGGATCGATTTCGCCGAGGCGGCGCTCCGCCTCCAGCGTCAGGCGATAGGCGACTCGCGTCATCGTCTCTCCCAGAAGCCAGAGAGCGCGGGCCGCCACCGGTTGTCCCCGAAAATGGAGAGCGCAGAGTCGAGCCAAGCTGACTTTGACATAGTCGTCATCGGTCTCTTCAATCACCCGCCAGAGCCGCTCTCCATCCGCACGCTCCCCTGGTCGGACCAGCGCTGCTTCATGAATCCAGCCACGAGTCCGACGACTGACCGCCACCCGGTGAAAGCGCTCCTCCTGGCGGATCCGTGGCGGTCCGATCAACCAGACCACCCGTCCACGGCGCAGCCGTCGTCGCCATTGTCCCTCCCAGCCGGGCTTCTCCCAGAGAGCAGAAAACCGCTCATCGACGACGATCGCCCGCCGGGCCGACGTCGATGATCCTTCCCCGGTCTTGCTCTTCCCCTCTGCCCAACCTGCCGGCCAAGCGGCCAACCAACAGAGGGCCAGGACGCCACCTCTCCACATTCCCCTTTCCATTCTTTCTCCTCCTCTCTCCCGAGAACCTCGGGAGCTCCGCCCGACGGACCTGCGCCAATGCCATTCTACAGGCGCGACTTTGACTCAAGAATCCATTGCGGGTGTAAGGGGGGGCTGAAACGAGTGGACTTCAGAAAGTCCGTTGGGAGCCGCGGCGCGTGGTGAACTCGACCGGCAAGGCGAAGGCGGTGAACTGATGGCCGTAGCGCGCCTCTTGTGCCTCGATCGCCACCAGATAGTCGAAGAGGAGAAACCCCTTGCCCGAAGGGGCAGCGACCAAATGCTCGACAAAAAAGCGATAGGGGAGGCTCTTGCGCTGTGCCTGCTCGCGCCAAGCGATCAGGATTTGAATCGGGAGAAAGTAGATCGACCGGTGGAGGCTGAACTCGACAAGAAAGCCGGCGACCGCTCCGCAGCGCGCAGTTCTGACCAGATAGTCGACTTGATGGGCGTGGAGGTTGTCGAAATCGAGCGCCTCGCGCCGGGTCGTCTTGGCGTCAAAGAAGATCGCCCGGCCAGTCGGGGCGAGTGTCCCGCCATAGTCTGGCTCTCCCTTGGCTTCCGGGACAAACTGGCGGGAATCCCCCCCTCTCGCTCCAGTGGAAGGAAGCTGCAGGGCACCGACCGGCAGCCGATCCACCCGTTCAGAGAGGGCAAGAGAGGAAGCACTAAGTGGTCGCGAGCGGGCTCGGCCGAGGAGAAACTTGCCGGGAATGGCCTTGCGGGTGATGCAAGCTCGTCCCTCCCGCTCGTAGACCTCATGAATGCGATTGAGGAGCGACTGGAATCCGCCGCCGGTCTCCGCTCCACGCCGTTGTACAGTCATTGCCCCCCTTCCCTTCGAGTGCGACTGCGGGAAGAGACCGTCTCGCCGAGGGGGTGGGGAGGAACGGCGAGGGCGGCCCCTCCTCAAGCCTGATCGAGAACGTCGTCATCGACCTCGAAGTTGGAGGCGACATTCTGGACGTCGTCATTGTCGTCGAGGGCATCGTAGAGCTTGAGCATCTGGTTGGCGGCCCCTCCTTCGAGCTTGATGGTGTTCTGCGGCACCATCGTCACCTCGGCGGAAAGGGGCTCGATGCCGGCCTTCTTGATCTCTTCGAGGACGGCATGGAAATCGTCGGGCGAGGTGAGTACCTGATAGGAGTCCCCATCGCTGACCATATCCTCGGCTCCCGCCTCCAGCGCCAACTCGAGCATCGCATCCTCGCCCTTCGCCGTGGCGTCAATGATGATCTGCCCCTTTTTATTGAACATCCAGGCAACCGAACCGGACTCGCCGAGATTTCCTCCATTCTTCGAGAAGATATGGCGAATTTCCGAGACCGTCCGATTGCGATTATCGGTGAGGGTGTTGACCATGACCGCCACGCCACCCGGGCCATAGCCCTCGTACATGATCTCGTCGTAGTTGACGCCCTCCAGCTCTCCGGTCCCGCGCTTGATGGCCCGATCGATCGTGTCGTTGGGCATGTTCGCAGCCTTGGCGTCGCTGACCGCTTTGCGCAGTCGGGCGTTGCCCGCTGGATCTCCGCCGCCCCCCGTCCGGGCTGAAACCGTGATCTCTTTGATCAGTTTGGTGAAGAGCTTGCCGCGCTTGGCATCCAGCGCGCCTTTCTTATGCTTGATCGTATGCCATTTCGAATGCCCGGACATGTCTCGAACCTCGTTACCTTGGTTTTGGGATAGGAAAGAAGGCAAGATTATAGCACAGCCCGCCGGAGTCCGTAAAATGAGCGCCGACTTGACTAATCTCGTTCTTGCCTCCACCATCCTCTCAGGCAAACAAGAAAAGACAGTGGCGCGTCACCCAGATTATCAAAAGATCATCCGAGAAGTTAAGACGAAAAGATGGCTGAGCAAATGGCCGAGAAAGCAGCCGAGAAGATCTACGACAAGACCTTGCAGCGGGCCTTTCGCCTGCTCTCCTATCGGCCACGAACCATTGTCGAGATGCGCGGCAGGCTCCTGGAGAAAGACTGGGCAGTGCCAGAGATCGTTGAGCAGGTCATCAGTCGGCTGCAATCGCTCAACTACCTCAACGACGAGGAGTATGCCGAGCGATTCGCGACCTCCCGGTTGGAACGGGGCCCGGTCGGTGCGATCCGACTGCGGCGCGACCTGCGACAAAAGCAGCTCGCGGCACCGACCGTCGATCAGGCCGTCCGCCAGATCTATGCCGAACACCCGGAAGAGGAGCTGATCGCCGCAGCGGCGCAGCGATGGCTCGCACGCAAGGGGGCGACTGGGGGTCCGGTCGATACGCAGAAGCTTCTCGGCTTCCTGATGCGTCGTGGCTTCCCTCCGCCGCTGGTCTACCAAACGGTGCGACAGTGCCTGTCATCCCTCGATTCAAGGGACGATCCGGAGACGACGCACGACTTAGCCCAAGAGGCACCAGCCCCTGAAATGGAAGACCCCGAATCACCGGCAGGTCCTTCTTCGCGCCCTTGGCGTCGACGCTCGTCCCTGCGGCGCCCGCGGCCGGGCCAAGAACTGGAGTAATTACTCACGGAGAAGAAGGTCGGGATGCGGGCCGGGCCCACAAGCAATCAACGTCAGAATGGAAGAGATGATTGCACCACAGAGGCACAGAGAACACC
>JBMUAP010000054.1:0-11007 GCA_049454155.1 Blastocatellia bacterium | reverse complement strand
ATTCCCCACTGCTGCCTCCCGTAGGAGTATGGCCCGTGTTTCAGTGCCATTGTGGCTGGCCGTCCTCTCAGACCAGCTACTGATCGTAGCCTTGGTAGGCCATTACCCTACCAACTAGCTAATCAGGCGCAGGCTCCTCCTCAGGCGCATAAATGCTTTAACAACTGTCTCGATGTCGAGCCGCTGCATTATGCGGTATTAGCCAATCTTTCGACTGGTTATTCCCCACCCAAGGGCAGATTACCCACGTGTTACTCACCCGTACGCCACTCTACTCAGGGCCGAAGCCCCTTTCGCGTTCGACTTGCATGTGTTAGGCACGCCGCCAGCGTTGATTCTGAGCCAGGATCAAACTCTCAGAGTAAAATCCTGGTCATTCCAAACAGAACCGAGATTCCGAATTGAATGACTTTTCATTCATTGGTCTCTCAAGACTAATCACTAAAAGTATCGACGTATTTGTACGCTCTGCCTAGTTTTCAAATATCGAACCGATTAAATAGACCTATTGATTCAATAAAAGATCTTAATCAGTGCTGCTCTTGAAGCCAGCTTGTGCGCTTACAGCGCATCCCGATCTCTTTAATCTTTACCAACCGACCACTTTACCAACCGACCAAGCAAGTTGCTCAGTTCAGCTGACCGCAACCATCAAGCTTTCACCTTTTAGTTGCATCTCACAAATCTATCAGCAAAGATCAATCTGCTAACAAAACTCAGCATCATCACGTTGACTGCTAAACTCTTTGGTTGTCAACGTTACTGCTTGCCGTCGTTTTCGTGTGCTCTCGGGCAAAAACGGATTATATACATCTAGCCCCCCGTGTCAACGACTTTTTTCAAAATCTGCAAAAAAGTTTGCACAAGGGCCATAGTCGTCCAGTTAGCCCCTTATTTTTCTTTAACTTAGAAGATCCCATCAACTAAGCCACTTCTTCCCTCGCCAGAGGAAAAAACGGAAGAAACAGAGCGAGCAAGGTCGAAAACAGTGAAATAGGCTGTGGTGGATGCGCCAGATGAACTCTTCCTATCGCATAGAAAGAGGATGGACGAGCGCCGAGTGTGTGAAGTTTTCCTGGGTCGAAGGGGAGGGGAATCTGACACTGTGGTATTCTGCGGCCGATCGAGATGATGTGAAGACCAATTGGGGAGGGGGAGCGGAATGGGCGCAGAATTGGAGATCCGACAATGTACAACATTGGAGGAGTTTGGGGCCTGCGTCGAGCTGCAGCGTGTGGTCTGGGGGTTTTCCGAATTGGACACGCTCCCATTGCGGGCGTTCATCACGGCGCGCCACAGCGGAGGAATGACATATGGGGGGTTCGACCCAACAGGACGTCTGATTGGATTTGCACATGCGATGGCGGCGTTCGACGGTCGACTGAGCCCCTACTTCTATTCGCACATGCTGGCGGTACGACCTGAATCACGGAATGCAGGAATCGGTCATCGGTTGAAGTTGGAGCAGCGAGAGCGGGCATTACGGCTAGGGGTGCCGCTGATCACCTGGACATATGATCCACTGCAGTCCCGAAACGCCTATCTCAACCTGGTCAAACTGGGTGGGGTCGTACGCCGGTATAAAGTCAACTACTATGGGAACCAGAGCACGAGCGCGCTGCATCGTGGTCTCGATACGGATCGGCTGCTGGTCGAATGGTGGGTTGGGTCGGCTCGTGTCGATCGGGCGTTGGCTGGAGGGGGCCTTCTCGGGACGGAGTCGACACTAGGATCGGTGAAGCCCGTTGAGAAGGTCGAAATTCCACGGGAAATCGAGGAGATTAAGGAACGAGATCTGGCTGAGGCCCACCATTGGCAACGCCAAGTGCGGGAACAGTTCCTCTCCTGCTTTGAGCGTGGGCTCTATTGCACTGGGCTGGAGACCTCTCCGACGGGAAGCAGTTGGTACCTCTTCTCCCCAGACAAGCGGGAGGAGGAGCGCGAGTGGAGGAGAGTGACAAAGGAGCGGAGTGGGAAGGTGAACAGCGTAGCGGCCCCCCCCGAAAGCCAAGATGACTTTGATGGATGGCTTCGACCCGGGGAAGACGCGGAAGCGGAGAGGAAGGAGAGGCAATGAAGATCGAGCGAATCGAGCTGCGGGAGATCCAGCTGCCGCTGGTCGCCCCGTTTGAGACAAGTTTCGGGGTGACGACTGGACGCCGGATCATTCTCGTGCAGGTCTGGAGTGAGGGAGTGGATGGCTGGGGGGAGTGCACCTGCAACGAGGGCCCTTTCTATAATCACGAGGGCACGGATTCGGCTTGGATCGTGCTGCGCGACTTTGCCGGCCCCTACACACTGGGGAAGGAGATTGCCAGTCCGACGGAGGCAGGGGGGTTGACGGCTCGGATCCGGGGGAATCGGATGGCGCGAGCAGCGATCGAGACGGCAGTCTGGGACCTGGCGGCCAAACGAGAAGAAGTGCCTCTCTGGAAGCTGCTCGGAGGGAGTATCGCGGAGATTCCGTGCGGAGTCTCGATCGGGTTGCAGGAATCGGACACGGCGCTTCTCCAAAAGATTGAGCACGAGTTGGCCGATGGGTACCAGCGGATCAAGCTGAAGATCAAACCGGGCCGTGATGTCGCCATGGTGCGGGCGGTTCGACAGGCGTTTCCGGAGATCCAGTTGACGGTCGACGCCAATTCCGCCTATACGCTGGCGGAGATCGACCTGCTGCGACAACTCGATGAGTTCCGATTGATGTTGATCGAGCAGCCTTTGGCCTATGACGACATCATTGACCACGCCGAATTGCAACAGGTCTTGGCCACTCCAATCTGCCTGGATGAGTCGATTCTGAGCGTGGCCGACGCGCGCAAGGCACTCCAGTTGGACGCTTGCCGGATCATCAATATCAAACTGGGGCGAGTTGGGGGGCATACGGAGGCACAGCGGATCGAGCGGTACTGCCGGGAGCGAGCCATTCCCGTCTGGTGCGGCGGGATGCTCGAGGCGGGGATTGGCAGGGCCCACAACATTGCCATGGCCACACAGGCTGGGTTTGTCCTTCCTGGGGATGTCTCCGCCTCGCGACGGTACTGGACCGAGGACATCATCCAACCGGCGGTCGAGGTCACCCCGCGGGGAACGATCTTGCGACGCGAGGATCCAGGAATCGGCTATGGCATCGATCTACGTCGGATCGATCAGTTGACCGTCCGGCACGAGATCCTCCGGTAGAAGCATCGCCAGCGCAGGGAGGAGCCCAATGGGCAATCGATCGACCGAACTTGAAGGCGGCCCCGACAGGGGTCATCCAGAACCACTGCCCCATGCCGCGGTGGCAGAACAAATCGACCTGCTGCGGCGAGAGATCGAGAGGCACGACCGTTGCTACTATGTCCTCGACAATCCCATCATCGCCGACGTTGAGTATGATCGGCTGATGGCGAAGCTGCGCGCGTTGGAAGCGGCCCATCCCGATCTGATCCTGGAGACCAGTCCGACGCAACGGGTTGGCGGTCAAGTGGCGGAGGGGTTTGAAGAGTATCGTCATCAACGGCCGATGCTCTCGCTCGACAACAGCTACGACCTGAAAGAGTTGGCGGAGTGGGCGCAGCGCTGCGAAAAGCTGGCAGGGCACCGTCCGTTCAGCTATGTCGCTGAGCTCAAGATCGACGGGTTGAGCCTCTCCCTGATCTATGTCGACGGGAAGTTGACCCGTGCCGTCACACGGGGAGATGGGGTCCGGGGGGAGGTGGTCACTGGAAACGCGCGGACAATCCGCTCGATTCCCCTCCACTTGGAACTCGCGCCAGGGCATCACGCACGGGAGATCGAGGTTCGTGGGGAGGTCTTTCTCTCGACAGAGGCCTTCGCCAACCTCAATGAGGAACGGGAGGAGCAGGGGCTTCCTGTCTTCGCCAACCCACGCAACGCGGCAGCCGGCACCATGCGACAGCTCGACCCGCGAATCGTCGCGGAACGGCATCTCGATCTCTTCTGTTACCAACTGCTCTTCGATGGCCAACCGGCATTTCCCACGCACAGTGCGGCGCTCACCTGGATGGGAGAGCACGGACTGAAAGTCAACCCCCACGCTCGCCTCTGCCCCGATCTCGGTGCGGTCACGACGTTTTGCGAAGAGTGGGCCGTGGGAAGGGAGCGACTCAACTATGAGATCGACGGCGTTGTCGTCAAGGTCGATCAGGTCTCGATTCAGGAGGAGGTCGGCGCCACCGCCAAGTCCCCTCGCTGGGCGATTGCCTATAAATTTCCAGCCCGGCAGGCGACGACCAAGCTGCTCGATGTCCACTACCAGGTCGGTCGTACCGGCGCGGTCACCCCGGTGGCGATTCTTGCTCCTGTCCAACTCGCGGGCAGCACCGTGTCGCGGGCCAGCCTTCATAACGCCGACGAAATGGCGCGACTCGGGGTGCACCGCGGGGACTGGGTCTTCATCGAAAAGAGTGGAGAGATCATTCCACAGGTCCTGCGGGCCATTCCCGAGCGAAGGGATGGGAGCGAAACCGTTCTCGATTTTCCGACGAGCTGCCCTGTCTGCCAGACAGCGCTCGAGAGGCCTGCCGGGGAGGTCATCAGCCGCTGTCCTAATCCGGACTGTCTGGCCAAGCTTCGCGAAGGGCTTCTCCACTTTGCCGCACGGCGAGCGATGCGTATCGAGGGGTTGGGGGAAGCACTGGTCGACCAGTTGATCGCCCCTCGGGAGGGGGTGGGATCGTTCGTCCGCGACTATGCCGATCTCTACCACCTCTTCGAACACCGGCCCGCCCTCATCGCCCTGGAACGGATGGGCCCCAAATCGGTCGACAACCTGCTTCGGCAGATCGAAGCCAGCAAGGAAGCCGGCTTGGCACGGCTGCTCTTCGCATTAGGGATTCGGCACGTGGGCGAACGGACGGCGGCAATTCTGGCCCAGCATTTCGGGTCGCTCGATCAGCTTCTGATCGCCACGGTGGATGAGTTGAGTGCGATCTATGAGATTGGAGAGGTCGTCGCCGCGACGCTCCACGATTGGTTGGCAACGCCGCGCCACCGGGAACTGATCGAGCGGTTGCGGGCCGCCGGAGTGCGACTCGATCTGGCACCCAGCGGGGGAGGGGGCAGCGAGCCACCACCTGAGAGGGTCTTCGCTGGGCGCCAGTTCGTCCTGACGGGCACACTTCCAACACTCAAACGGGATGAAGCCAAGGCCTTTATCGAAGCCCGCGGCGGGCGAGTTACCAGCTCCGTCTCCCGCCAGACCCATTATGTCGTGGTTGGGGAGGATGCCGGGAGCAAGCTGACCCGGGCCCGTGAACTCGGGCTGTCCATCCTCGACGAAAAGACCCTGCTCGAGCTTGGCCACCAGCGATAACTATCTTGGATTCAGATGGTTCCCCTCCCTGGACACTGCGTGGCCAGGAAATTGCCTCCCACTATATTGACAAGTTCAAGTGGAGTGACCATAATGCCAATTAACTAGCAGCGGTAAATACCCTAATGGCTGAGGACGCTGCTGAATTGGGGGACCGAAAGGGCCCCCTTTCTATTTTCGTAACTACTCTTGTAACTACTCACGGCATTGACGAACTTCAAGGTATCCTGCGGTCTAATGATGACAACCCCAGCTGGGCCAAGTTCGTCGTTCGTTGGCTAAACCAGTGTCTCCATCTTCTTCTCGGTGATCTCTGTGGCTCGGTGGTGCAATCATCTCTTCCGTTCTGGCGTTGATTGCGGGTTGGCCCGGCCCACTTCCCGACCTTCTTCCCCATGAGAAATCACCGATTATCTTCTTCTCTTTTCCCCCAACCCGTTGCAATCTAAGATCTTTCCCAATCCATCTCTCAGGGCATTCCGAGGAGGAGTTGGGCACGCAGCTCGTCACCACGGGTAAGGTCAGTAGCGGAGGCGAACCCGGTACGTGAGGACGGACTCGCCCTCTGCGGGAACTTGGACATCGAAGCGCGCGGCAAAAGCGGCGGTCTTCTGCGCAGGAAAAGAGGAGGAGAGGATCTCCCATTCCCCGCCAATCGGCTCGTTGACGATGATGGTGACGGGCTCCTTCTTCCGGTTACGCAGGCGGATCTCGTAGGCATATTCAGCGGAGCGGCGCGAGATTGCCCGATAGTCTGTCTGCTTGCGTTCCGCGACGATGTCGAAGGCGTCACCGAGCTTGACGCGGACCGACTCGTCCTTGGGGGTGTGGTCGATGCGGCTCTCGCCGATCAGTTGTTGGGATCCGGATTGGTCTGCCTGATAGACGCGCAGGATCCCGGCGGGCAAGGGTTGACCGAGCTTGTTCTCGGTCGAGTTCCGGAATTCGACGTAAACGCCCACCTTTTCCCGAATCGGTTCTCCGGGATTTTCGTAGCCTCGAAAGTAGATCGACTGGCCATTGAGGACCAGCTCTTTACGAACGGCGAGGTCGGCGGCAGAGAGGAGATTGATCTGCTTGGTCTCGCTCTGTTTGACCGTGGTCGGTCGCTGGAGAGTATAGAGGTGATATTCGAAGAGGGACTCTTCGGCGAATTGGGGTGGGGGAGGAGCTGCCGCCATCGCCATGACCCTCGACTCGAGCATCTTGCTGAGACCTTGATCATCGACGCGGTTGACATCACCGGCGACCAGCTTGAGTTCGGCGTTTCGATAAGTGGTCCCGCTCTGGTTGGTGAGCGTCACCCAGCCATTGAGATCCGCCCGGGTATCGTTCTGGGAGACAACGACGACATAGTCCGCCTGCCAGGAGAGCCCTTGAGTCAGGTAGGAGGCCTCGACGGTATGGGTGTCGGGGCCGTTGTTGTCGAGCGTCCAGACAAGGGTCGGCTTGGCGATGAGGTCAGTTGGGAGTTGATCGAACCGGATCTCGGCGATCTGGGTGGGGTTGATGACGATCTGATCCCCAATCCGCCACACTTGCCCGCCCTGGTTCGAGAGGAGGGTGGCGCGTGTCGGAATGAGCTGTTCGGTGTTGTTCTCCAGCCGACGAAAGAGAAGGGTCAGTTCACGGCCGACGTACTTGTCGAGCAGCTTCTGCGGGTTGAGGAGGTCATACTCATAGCTCTGCTCGACGACGTGCAGCTCAGCCGGGGCTGTCAACGATTTGATATGAACCGTTGAGGATTTGATCTGCTGGGCGACGTCCATGAAGCGGAGCTGCGAGGTCCCCTGCGGGAGACGGAGCGTCCGGGTATCCCGGACGAGGCCGAGATTGGAATTGTAGACGGTGATCGCCACCTTCTGTTGATCTTCGATTGAGCTGGCCCCCATCTGCACCACACCACCACCGGCTGCACTGCTCTTGCCCCGATCGGAGGAGCCTCCTGGTTCCGCTGCTTGCATCTCGCCTCCCATCAAGAGGAGCGCCACCAGCGCCCCGCTGAAGATCGTCGAAATCACCCTGGGAACGTGCCAACGGGCGATTCCCCCGCCACACAAACCCTCTTTCTCCTGACGCTTCGGTTGATCGACATTCATCGCTGGTCTCCCTTCTCCTTGGAGAGCCGGTCTTGGCCCCCAATTGAGCTTCGCCGACGGGGCGGTCACTGGCCAGAACGGCTCTCGACATCCGGCGCGCCGAGCGGTAGGCTACCCCCAACTCACAAGAGTGAGTGCAGTTAGATCGAGATTAGATCCATGCTCAGCGGCCTTTGCCCGCGACGGTACTTTGTATGAACGACCGAAGGCTCGGACTTTCCGCATTTTATTTTCTGCTGCCGCTCTGGCTCGTTGGCTGTGGGGGAGCGCTCTACCGGGTGGCCCCACTCCCGACCGGCCCAGCCTTTCCCTCTCATTCGCTCGGAGAAGCGGAGGGGGTAGCGACACTTCAGGTGGGGGCGGCCTATTATGATGGGGACGAATCCCTGCGACAATTCGAGGCCAATCTCCCCCTGGCTGGCGTGCTGGCGGTTGAAGTGCACCTCCTCAACCGGGGCGGCGAGTCGGCCGACCTCTCCGCGATGAAGATCGAAGTAAGAAGCACAAGAGAGGAGAGTGGCGCCCCTCTTCCCCGCTTGACGGGCGACAAGGCCTTGCGTCGGGTTCTGCGGGCCTATGGCAATCGGCTCTACACGATTGAGTCACACCGGGTGACCTTGGCGCGATATCGGGAGATCGAGCTGCCCCTTACCGGCGAGCTTGCCTCCGGAGAGGAGCGCCGGGGAGTCCTCTTCTTCACCATCCCTCCGCAGGCGCCGCTCGAGGAGACGTACGCTGTCACGGTAGCCTTGGGGGAGAGGAAGGTCAAGATTCCCCTCCCCGCTCGTCCCAGGTGAGCAGAATATGCCAGCGTCAGGCCCCCTTGTAGCCGGCGCGAGCCAGTTCCGTAGCCATCCAGCGGGCAAAATGGGGGATGGCGACCTCTGGCTCCTCGATCGTCGGGTGCCATCGCTTCTCCCACTCGAAGCAGAAGTAGCCTGGATACTTGTTCTTGACAAGCACCTCTACCGTCTGGCGGATGGGCAGCTCCCCGGTGCCGGTCAGGACATAGCGGCGAACCTTCTCTTCGCCACGGGGAGCCCGGGAGTCCTTGAGGTGGGTATGGCGAGCATACGCGCCCAGTTGGCGGTAGGACTCCGCGGGAGACTCCTTTCCGATGACCACCGTGTGGTGGGCGTCCCAGAGGAGCTGAGCGGTCGGAAGGTTGGCCCCCCGGAGGATCGCGAGCAGCGTCGGTGATTCGCAGAAATCGTCGTGTGACTCGATCAGCAGGGTAACCCCGCTCCCCTTGGCCTGCTCGTGGAGGGACTGAAATCCCTCGACAATTCGTGCAACCGCGTCCTCCATCGGCTGATCTTTGGCGCGCATCCCGAAGACGCGAACGTAAGGGGAGTTGAGCTGATGGGCGAGTTCAATGTAGCGCCGCGCTTCGTCAAGCTGTTCGGAACGCCGCGCCGGATCCCGTTCGGCGAGACGGCTCGAGGCTCCCAGGTCAGAGACCTTCAGCCCGAGCGCGTTGAGATCGGCCAGGGACTCCTTGATCTTCGCCCCGGTCATCTGCGGCGAGCGTGTGATATCAACATCTGCCAGCAATCCACGCAGCTCGAGTGCGCTATAGCCGTGCTCGACGGCTTGGCCCAAGATCTTCTTCCACTCCCAGCCAGGACAGCCCAGAGTCGAGAAGGCCAAGGGCAGCCGGGGTCGTTTCGTCTGCGAAAGACCGAGCCGCTCCCCACCCAACGCGAGCGGCAACACTGCCGCCGCTCCCAGAAATTGACGCCGCGTCACCCCTAGCTCCGCTCCACTTTTCTTCATCGCCATCTCCTCTCTTCCCAGCGAGTTCATCTGCTTAAGGGCTGGTCCCAGGGCATTCCCTCAAAACATCTGCGTGCTTCTTTGCCTCTCCCGTTTCTTGATTACCTGAGACTTGCCCTGTCGGGCCCATTGGTGTCGTATGCTACTCCTCTCTTCCCTCCCCTGCAATGCTTTCCTGCTCCCCTTCTCTCGATCCAACCCCTCAGAGAAGATTGAACTCACTTCCTCTCCTGTGGTACTTTGAACAGGTTCTGGCTGCGGAGAGCTGGCAGAATGGCTATTGCACCGGTCTTGAAAACCGGCGTCCGAAAGGGCATGGGGGTTCGAATCCCTCGCTCTCCGCCAATCCCCCCCCCACCTCAAAAAACAATAACAATTATTGATTTTGTCTTTCAGGAGGCGTATGGTGGGAAGCGTGGAAGGACGGAAGAGATGAAACGAGTGCAGCGGGAAGAGGAAGAGTTACGAGAGAAGTTGGAGGCGTGCGGAGGGGGGCATCTGACGCGGCAGCGGGTCACGGTCTACCGGTATCTACTGGAGTCGCGGCAGCATCCGACGGCAGAGGAGGTCTACCGAGGAGTGAAGGAGGAGCTTCCGCGGATCAGCTTGGCAACGGTCTACAAGAATTTGGAAGCATTGGTGGGATGTGGAGCGGCGTTGAAGGTGAGTTGCGGGGAGGGACCGGCACGGTATGACCGGAGGACAGATCATCACTACCACAGTCGGTGTTTGAGTTGTGGAGAGATGTGCGATCTGGAGCCGGGAGGTGAGCGGGAGATCGTCAAGTGGATCGAGATTCCTGCTGGATTTGCCGTGGCGAAGTACCGGCTGGAGGTACTGGGGAGCTGTGCCGCCTGTCGGGACAAAGCCCAGGAGGGTGAGGGAGGCGGGTCGTTCACTGGAAGAGAGGCGAGACCAGCGATGGATGGTTAAGGAAAGAATCAACAATCAAAAATTGAACCCGGCCGTCAACTGCCGGCAGAGAGAAAACGGAAGGAGAAGCGATGAGACAAGCCAAAATGCACCAAACACGGATCGACCTGGATGGAGAGACACGGCAAGAGATGGTGGCGTTGCTCAACCAGGAGTTGGTTGACCTGTTCGACCTCTACAGCCAGACCAAACAGGCACACTGGAATGTCAAGGGAGCGCAATTTCTGACCTTGCACGAGCTTTATGACCAGCTGGCGGGGCAGCTGCTGGGGCACGTCGACACGGTAGCAGAGCGGGCAACGACGCTCGGTGGAACTGCATTGGGAACAGCGCGGATGACGGCGGCAGGATCGCGCTTGCCGGAGTTTCCCGAGGTAACGGACGGACGGGGGACGATCGAGGCCTTGGTGGAGCGATATGCCGCACTGGCGGCGAGCACACGGGCAGGGATTGAGCAGGCTGATACGGCAGGGGATGCCAGTACAGCCGACCTGTTGACAGGCGTCTCGCGAGATCTCGACAAGTCGCTCTGGTTTCTCGAATCACATCTGGCGTAGTCAAGAGAGGAACAAGTGAATCAGCAGGGAGGAGGGGAGAGGAAGACTCTCCCCTCTTTTGAATTCATCCCGAAACCTTCTTTAACGCCTTCTGTAAAGTTTAAAGATGGAAGAGCACAGGCCATATCTGGCAAGACCGACGGGTGTGGCGAAGGCGGTCTCGAAGTGCTGCTCCAAGACAGTAACTACTGACGGCGTTAATGAACTTCAGGGGGGTCAATCTTCTTCTTGGTGTTCTCCGTGCCTCCGTGTGAGCCCCCACCCCCGCCCCCAGCGTGGGCCCAGTTGTTTTTTCTCACACGAAGACAGAAACGCACGAAAACAT
>JBMUAP010000053.1:0-11033 GCA_049454155.1 Blastocatellia bacterium | reverse complement strand
CACCCCTCGCCCCTCACCCCTCGCCCCTCACCCTAGGGCCGGTAATGGTAGGCCCGCATCGAGACGAGCGTCCCCGCCAGTCTGGGTTCCAAATTGCGCATCGGGGTGAGGTTGCGGCGGGTCGCCTCTTCCCCTGCCGTCTTCCAGGAGGATCGGAGACTCAACTCCCAGCTCTCCATCTGCGACCGGTCGAGCGAATACATCGCCTCTTGATGGGCCCGCATCGCGACCTCCTGACCAGAGAGGCGAAGCATCTCGACCAGTGAAGCGCGCACAAAGAACGATCGGGGATAGGCCACCACACATCTTTCCAGCGTCTGGATGGCTCCGGGGAGATCGGTCAGCTGCTCCTTGAGAAAGGCGACCAGGACAAAGGCAAAAGGACGGCTATAGCCGCGCTCGAGCGCAAATTCCGCGTGTGAGAGTGCCTCTCGGTTGCGCTTCAATTGGTAGAGTAGCAGGGCGTACCCAAGGTGGGCCCCGCTGTTCTGGGGGTCATGAGCGAGCACCTGCTGGTAGCGTCGGGCCAGCCCTTCATTTCCTGCCGAGTTGTTGGGATAGAAGGCCAGGTCGAGTGGCTCTGTTGTCATTGTCGCCTGTCCCTGAAGCTGTTGGCCCTGGTAGACATTCCAGGCCCAGTTGGCCAGGAGGCCGGCAGGGATGATCAGAAGGATCGGGATGGCGAGCCGCCCCCAGCCGGGGATAGCCCATCGGCCATCCTGCGCTGGCTCTGACCCATCCGTGTCGATTCCTGGAAGGAGAGGAGTCGCAACCCAGCCGATCACCACCACTGCCCAGGCCCAGATCATTCCTGGCGAGTAGCGAAAGGAGAAGCTGCTCGTCAGCGAGCTGATCCCAAATGCCACCAAGCCGAGCAATGCGCCAAGCGAAAAATAGCCTCCTGCTCCACGGAATCGTTGCCAGAGGGAGTAGGTGATCCCTCCCCAGACCAACAGGAAGAGGAGCAACCCAACTACCCCGAGCTCAGTCAGGATTTCCAGGAATTCATTGTGCGTCAGTGGAGGTCGAATACTATCTGAATCCTCGGCTCCGAACGCAGCAGCAAGTGCTGCATTCTCCGGCTCTGAGATCCAACCCGCGCGGTAGAACCCATAGAGGTTAGGAAACCCGCCCTGCCCGACCCCTTGCAGCGGCTTCTCTTTGATCATCTCCACAGCGGTCCTCCAGTTCCGCAGGCGAGTCGAGGCTCCCGCTTCGGCGGAGGTCAAGTCGATTGCCCCCTCGATCCGCTGTAACACGTACTCTCTCGCCCCAATCCCAACGGCAACCGCCCCCAGGAGGAGCAGTCCGTAGAGGATTGCCAGTCGTGAGGCGTAGCGTAGCCGCACCACCCGTGAAAGGTGCCCGATGGTGATTAGAACCAGGACCACCGCCAGGGCGAGCAGCACTCCCCGTCGTAGATTGGCGAGAAATGATCCCAGTGACACAAGGATGGCGAAGAAGCTCAGCCAGAGATCCCCGCTGCGCTCTTTCTGGAAGAGGACCATCAGTTGAACAGGAAGCAGCGCCACCAGCAACTCCGACGCCATGCCGTGGTTAAAGAAGAAGCCCAACAGGTCGATTCCGTAGACGTAGCGCTCATAGAGGATCGTCCCGGCCAGTGCGATCCCAAGAACGGTCATCAGCCGATAGAGCCAAACCCCAGTTCGCGCGTGTGCTCCCGTCACGCTCAATCCAAGAAAGACGGCAAAGAGAAACCAGAGACCGATCAACCGCAACCCATCCGCGATCGCTGGAGCCCACCAGAGCGTCACGATCTGCCAGCCAAGGAAGGCCAAGAGGGATCCAAAGATCCAGATCTTCAGGCGGTCCAGCGGATAAGGCTCCTGCCTTCGCCTCCAGGCCACTCCCACCACCAACCCAAGCGTCACCAGCAGGTAGACGGCAACGACCAACTCTTGGGTCGCCATGCCTAGATACGAGAATGAGGGGGGGACGAAGTTGTTGGGGGTCAGCGAGAGGACTGGCAGTCCGAGAACCAGGACGTCGATCATCCCTGGCCAGCGTTGGCCTCGGCTCTCTCCACTTGGCAGCGGATTTTGTCTCTTTTTGGCGCTCATTTGCTCCTCTTCCCTGATGATGGGTTGACCTACGCCCCTGCTACTCCACTCTGTGGAGGATCTGATCCTCCTGCCTCTTCAGCAATTGACGATCGTGGAAACCTTCGCAAGGCGACCATTGTAGCGGTCGCCCGTCGATCCTTGCAACGCTCGGTTCTTCCCCCGCTTCTTGAAAGCTGTCCGCCCGGCCGCCTATAATGACCCCTTTCTGGGTAATCCTGCCGAGTCCGGGGCTGACGGTTGCAGTAGGATCCGGGGGTCATTTCAAGGGAGACCACTCGTGGGGGGCTTCTTCCGTAAGCCCTCGCGGACACTCACCGCCAGGCAAGGCCGACGATCGGGCCTGGAACGTCAATCGATCAGGAACTTTAGTCCGATCAGGAACATCAGTATGGATTGTCGGCTGTGTCAGGGGACAGGATGGGAGCCAATCGAAGGCAAGGGCGTTCGCCCTTGCCGCTGCCGCGACGCCGAACGCCGTGCCAAGCTGATCGGGAGCGCGCGCCTCCCCCGACGCTATGAGAGCTGCACCTTCGAGAACTATCATCCCCAGGGTAACAACTTCACCGTCGACGAGGTCTTTCGCTCTCAGTCGCACGCCCTGACGGACGCGCAGAAACTGGTCCGGGAATACCCCATCTTCGATGTCGGACTCCTCTTGATGGGGCCCTGCGGTGTCGGGAAGACTCACCTCGCCGTTGCTGCCCTCAATGCCCTCCTCGAGAAGGGAATCCGCTGCCTCTTCTATGATTTTCGTGACCTGCTCAAGGAGATCCAAGACAGTTACAACCCTGTCTCCCAAGCGACGGAACTTCGCGTTCTCGAACCCGTCTACCAAGCCGATGTCCTCGTCCTCGATGAACTGGGCGCCTCCAAACCGACCGACTGGGTCCGCGACACGATGACCCAGATCATCAACACCCGCTACAATGATCGCCGCGTGACCCTCTTCACCACCAACTATCTCGACGACCCGGAAATTCCCGGCGAGGAGTCCCTCACCGATCGTGTCGGAGTCCGGCTGCGCTCCCGCCTCTACGAAATGTGCAAAGTGGTTCGGATCAAGGGCAGTGACTACCGTACTTCTGTCCATCTCGCCTCCTCCCGTCGCCCCTGACCCGTCCTCAAATTGGCTTTACCAGGAAAAGTACTTGTCATGAGTGGGAGGCGGTGTGTAAGATCTCCGTCTGTTTGGGCGAGAGGAGGAGTGGGGGAGATGAGTTGGCCGGAGAGGGAACCGACGGAGGGGGCGCTTCTGAAGGGACAGGAGAGGCCACTGCGGACGTTACACGGACAGGCAATGGAGAACCTGCGCTTCATCCGGGAGACGATGGAGCGTTCGGCCTCCTTCACGGCAGTGCCGGGGAAGGGGAGCGTCCTGATCGGAGTGACGGCGCTGGTGGCGGCGATCTGGGCAGGGCGGATGGATGGACGGGTGGGAGGCGCGACGGGGTGGCCGGGTTGGCTGGTCGTCTGGAGTTGGGAATTGCCGTTGGCGTTGGCGATTGGTGGGATCGCCATGAAGCGCAAGGCGCGAGCGACGAGCCTCAAGCTGCTCTCAGGTCCTGGCCGGAAGTTCACGCTCAGTCTGGCGCCGCCGCTGCTGGCTGGGGCGATCCTCTCAATGGCGCTGACCCGGGTGGGGCAGACAGAGGTTCTCCCTGGGCTTTGGTTGTTGCTCTATGGCGTGGGGGTGGTCACGGGAGGGGCCTTCTCGGTGCGGGTGGTCCCAATGATGGGGATGGCCTTCATGGGGCTCGGGGCGCTGGCCCTCTTCGCGCCGGACTCTTGGGGAAACCTGCTCATGGCACTGGGGTTCGGTGGCCTGCACATTGGGTTTGGATGGATGATCGCCAGGAGGCACGGTGGCTAGCAGAGCACAGATGGAACCGACGACCGTCCCAACCGTGGAGTCCTCCCGGCTGGAGCGAGCTGCACGACGAGCGGTTGAGACAGCGCCTCAGCTCGACAGTCTGATTCACGAGCGGATCCGGCTGGGGATTGTCAGCGCCCTGGCCGTCAACGAGACCCTCACCTTTACAGAGTTACGGGAGCTGCTCAAGACGACCGATGGGAACATCAGCGTGCACGCCCGTCGGTTGGAAGAAGCGGGTTATATCGACTGCACCAAAGCGTTCGAGGGGCGCGTTCCCCGGACCCGCTATCGTCTCTCGGTGACGGGACGCCAAGCGTTGGAACGTTACCTGGATCATATGGAAGCCTTGATTCAAGCCGCGCGGCTGCGCTAACGTGGGGGCATGGGTGAGTTCTCCATTCCTTCTCGTTCGAACAGAATTCCGCCAACTGAGTGGTTCCAGCACTCCCAGCCGTTGCTCCTGGGGTTGAGGATTTCCACGACAATTGCCCCATGAGGCCGACTAATCGAAAGGGTTGCTATGTTTCAAACTGCCGTGGTGGAAGAAGCGCTGGCGACAGCGATCAAAACCTCCCACAGCCTGATTCGGATCCAGACATCGGGTTGTTTGCAGTTCATTGACTTGACCAAGGAGGTGGCGGGGATCGTCGCGCGCTCTGGCGTGCGCCACGGCTGGGTCAACATCCAGACCCGTCACACGACGACAGCGCTGATCGTCAATGAGAACGAACCGTTGCTGCTCGATGATCTGAGGGATCTGCTCGAGCGGCTGGCGCCGCGCCACGGAGAGTACCAGCACAACGACTTCAGTCGCCGGGTCGACATTCCACCGGACGAGCCCGCCAACGGCCACTCCCATTGCAAATCGCTCTTCCTCCCGACCTCGGTCTGCCTCAACATTGCGGATGGGCGCTTGCAGATGGGGCAGTGGCAGAGTCTCTTCTTCATCGAGCTTGACGATTGCCGGGAGCGGAACATCTCGGTGATGGTCATGGGGCACGCCTGATGAGTCGATCGATCTATGGGGTGGTGATGGCGGGGGGATCGGGCACGCGCTTCTGGCCGGCGAGTCGCGCCCATCTTCCGAAACAGTTTCTGCGGATCACGGGCAGTCAGACGATGTTGGAGGAGACGCTCGCCCGGATCTCGTCGGTCGTCCCAGCGGATCAGAGTTGGGTGGTCGTCGGGCGCCAGCACGAGGCGGTGACCCGGCAGTTGCTCGATGGAAAGGGCTCCCACGTCCTCGTCGAACCGTTTGGCCGGAATACGGCAGCCTGCATTGGATTGGCGGCGATCGAGCTGCGGCGGCGGGATCCAGAGGCGCTGCTGATCGTTCTTCCAGCGGACCACTACATCGCCGATGTCACTGGCTTCTGCCGGCTGCTGGAGAGTGCGGCAACGGTCGCTCGGCGTGGATCGATCGTCACGCTCGGAGTGGTTCCGACCCGGCCCGAGACTGGGTATGGGTACCTGCAGACCGCGACGGCGCAGGCCGGAGAGGTTGGAGGGGTACCGTATGCGCTTCTCGAGCGGTTTGTCGAGAAGCCGGATCAGTCGACGGCTCTGGCCTATCTGGCGGCGGGGAACTTCCTCTGGAACAGCGGGATCTTTCTCTTTACCGCAGAGACCATCCTTGCGGAGATTGCGCTCCATCTGCCGGAGTTGGCGGCGGGGCTCGCCCGGATCGAGGCCGAAGGAGAAGGCCGCCTGGAGGAGGTCTACGCCGGGCTCCCTTCGATCTCGATCGATCACGGGATCATGGAGAAGACCTCGCGCCCGTGCCACGTCTTTCGGCTCGAGGTGGGCTGGAGTGATGTCGGCAGTTGGGAGGCGCTCTACGAACTTCGTTCAGGGGAGGCAGATTCCGCCGGCAACCTGCTGATTGGCGAGGGGCGGCTGCTGGTCGAAGAGGCGTCGGGCAATCTGGTGCAGGCGGCCGAGGGGCGGACCGTCGCCCTGCTCGGAGTCGAGGGCTTGGCGATCGTCGAGACGGACGATGTCCTCCTGGTCGCCGATCTGCGACGTTCCCAGGAGGTCAAGCGGTTTGTGGGACGAGGCGACCACGGCTTGTCCTGAGCGCTTCCCTGCGCGGCAGGTGGCTCGGAGATTCGGGTCGACGAGGAGCGGAAGATGGATCTGGCGGGACGAGTCTTTCTGGTGACGGGTGGGGGATCGGGGTTGGGAGCGGCCACGGTGCGTCGCCTGGCCGCCGAGGGAGCGCGAGTGGTGATTGCGGACCTCGATGTCGACCGGGGGGAGCCTCTTGCTGCCGATCTGGGACAATCGGCTTCCTTTCATCCGACGGATGTTCGCGAGGAAGAGGCGGTGGGAGCGGCGATCGCGCTCGCTGTCGAGCGGTATGGCAGGCTCGATGGAGCGGTCTGCTGCGCCGGGATTGGCTGGGCGGAGAAGACGGTCGGGCGGGAGAGTGTCCATGCCCTCGCCAGTTTTCGCCGCGTGATCGAGGTCAATCTGGTAGGGACATTCAACGTTGCCCGGCTCGCCGCGGCACAGATGGCCCAGCAGCCGCCCCTCGCGACGGGGGAGCGGGGCCTGATCGTCTGCACCGCCTCGATTGCCGCGTATGACGGTCAGATGGGGCAGGTCGCCTATGCTGCATCGAAGGGCGGGGTGGTGGGGATGACCCTCCCGCTTGCCCGGGATCTCGCCCGCCACGGCATCCGCGTCATGACGATTGCACCAGGCCTCTTTGAGACGCCCCTGCTGGCGGGATTGCCGGAGGAGGTGCGCTCGTCGCTTGGCCGGGAGGTTCCCTTTCCCTCCCGCTTGGGCCACCCGGATGAATTTGCCTCGCTCGTCGTGCAGATTGCCGAGAATGAGATGCTCAATGGATCGGTGATTCGCTTGGACGGGGCGTTGCGCATGCCTCCCAAGTAACGTTGCATCGGGGATGTTCGAGTGGCAGGAGGCGGGGATGGCAGAGGACGGCAGGGGGAATGGCGCGGAGCGGCTGGTGCGGATGGCGATTGGTCTCGGAACCAAGGTCTGGTTCGCCAATCCGGGAACGACCGAACTGCCCCTGGTCCAGGCGCTCGACGCAATCCCGGGGATCCGGACGGTGCTCGGCCTCTTCGAGGGAGTCTGCACCGGAGCGGCAGATGGATATGGCCGGATGGCGGATCGGCCCGGGGTGACCCTCCTCCACCTTGGACCAGGCTTCGCCAATGGAATCGCCTATCTGCACGATGCGCGGCGCGCCCGCTCCCCGATCGTCAACCTGATCGGAGAGCACGCGACGTGGCACCAGGCGGCCGATGCGCCGCTCCAGAGTGACATCGAGTCGCTGGCGCGTCCCGTCTCGGCCTGGGTGCGGCGCAACCAAGACGCAGGACAACTCGGAGCAGACTTTGCCGAGGCGGTGGCCGTCGCCGCCGCCAAGCCTGGGCGGATTGCCACGCTGATCGTTCCCCACGACCATCAACTGGCCGATGGTCGAATGCCTTCTCTCGCCAGCACCCAAGCCCATCCCGCTCAGCGAGCACCAGCGGTGCCGGACCGCCGTCTCGACGAAGTCGCCCAGGCGTTGCGAAGGCGCGACACGGGAGGCAAGATCGCGCTCTTCCTTGGGGGGGAGTCACTGCGGGAGCGTGGCCTGCGCGCGGTAGCGCGCCTTGCCGCCAAAGTCGAGCTGCAGTTGCTCGCCGAGACCTTTCCCGCGCGGTGGGAGCGCGGGGTGGGAACCCCCGTGATCGAGCGGCTCCCCTACTTTCCGGAACCGGCCCGCGAGCTGCTGACCCGGTTCTCGACGATTGTGCTGGCCGGAGCGCGCTCCCCGGTCACCTTCTTCGGCTATCCGGGAATTCCGAGTTACCTCATCGATTCCGCCCAGCGGACACTGCTCCTCGCTGATCCGGAGGAGGATGTCGAGGCCGCCCTTGAGGCCCTCGCTGAAGCCCTCGACGCTCCGCCCGACGCGACGCCTCTGACCCCTGATCACTCCCAGCCACCGCCGCGGCCGACGGGGGCCCTCACCCCAGAACGGCTCTGCCAAGCGGTTGCCACGCTCCTGCCTGATCAGGCAATCTTGATGGACGAAGGGATTACCAGTAGCGGGCCCTTGCTGCCCCTCTCGCGGTCGTCGGCTCGCCACACCTACCTGGCCCAGCCCGGCGGAGCGATCGGCCTTGGGATGCCGTGCGCGACCGGGGCGGCCCTCGCCTGTCCGGACCGCCGGGTCCTGACCATCCAAGCGGACGGCAGTGCGATGTACACGTTTCAAGCACTCTGGACGCAGGCTCGCGAACAGCTTCCCATAACGACGATCCTCTGCAACAATCGCAGCTATCGCATTCTGGGCCTCGAACTGCTGCGGACGGGAGTCGATCCTGCTGCCGCCGGTGCCAACGCCCGATCGATGATGCAATTGACCGAACCCGCGATCGATTGGGTTCGACTGTCCGAGGGGCTCGGGGTCCCGGCCGTGCGGGTCGAGACAACCGAAGCGCTCTGCCAAGCACTCGACCGCTCATTCGCCGCCCAGGGGCCTTCGCTGATCGAGGCGATCCTCTGACCAGTTCCTGAAAACGTAACCGATCTTCCAGAGCCAGACCACAGGAGGTTTCAGCGCGATGAACTTTGCCCCTTCCGAAAAGGTCGTTGCCCTCCAGCGTCGATTGACCGCATTCATGGACGCTTGGGTCTACCCAAATGAAGAGCGCTATACAGCAGAGCTCCAAGCCGGTGGTCCGGAGGGGCGCTGGCGCGTCCTCCCTCTCCTCGAAGAGCTCAAGGAGAAGGCGCGGCAAGAGGGGCTCTGGAACCTCTTCCTGCCGGAGAGTGACGTCGGTGCGGGGCTGACCAACCTTGAGTACGCCCCGCTCTGCGAGATCATGGGGCGGGTCCCGTGGTCGGCCGAGGTCTTCAACTGCTCGGCTCCCGACACCGGCAACATGGAGGTTCTCGTCCGCTATGGCACACCGGCCCAGCAGGAGCGCTGGTTGCGGCCCCTGCTTGCCGGGGAGATCCGCTCCTGCTTCGCCATGACCGAGCCGGAAGTGGCCTCCTCCGACGCGACCAACATCCGCGCACGTATCGAGCGGGATGGAGACAGCTATGTCCTCAACGGCCGGAAGTGGTGGACCTCTGGTGCCGGTGACCCGCGTTGCCGTGTCGCCATCTTCATGGGCAAGAGCGATCCGCAGGCGGCGACGCATGCCCAACAATCGATGATCCTCGTCCCGATGGATGCTCCCGGTGTGACGATCCGGCGGATGCTCCACGTCTTTGGGTACGATGACGCGCCCCACGGCCACGCCGAGGTCGATTTCGAGAATGTACGGGTACCGGTCGAGAATCTGCTGTTGGGGGAGGGAAGAGGTTTTGAGATTGCCCAGGGCCGGCTCGGCCCAGGGCGTATTCACCACTGTATGCGGCTGATCGGGCTGGCGGAGCGCTCGCTCGAAGCGATGTGCCGACGGGCCTCGTCGCGTGTCGCCTTCGGGAGGCCGCTCGCTTCGATGGGGGCGCTGCGTCACGAGATCGCCACCTCCCGGATCGAGATCGAACAGGCCCGGCTGCTCGTCCTCAAGGCAGCCTGGATGATGGACACGGTCGGCAACAAGGCAGCCCGAGCCGAGATCGCCATGATCAAGGTGGTCGCCCCGAACATGGCCCTTCGCGTCATCGACCGCGCCATCCAGGCCCACGGTGGGGCGGGTGTCTCTCAGGACTTCCCGCTGGCCCACGCCTGGGCGCACGCGCGGACCCTGCGACTTGCCGATGGTCCCGACGAGGTGCACCGTGAGACCATTGCCAAACTTGAATTGAAGAAGGGAGAGCGGAGCTGATGACCCCCTCCGCCCCTCGTCGGATCTGTGTCTTCTGCGGCTCGAGCCGCGGAGATGATCCAGCCTTTGCCAGCGCTGCACGGGCCACCGGCCAAGCGATCGCTGCCCGTGGCGATCATCTCGTCTACGGCGGTGGGGGCATTGGCTTGATGGGGATCGTCGCCGACGCGGTGCTCGAGGCGGGAGGAGTAGTGATCGGGGTCATCCCAGCCCCACTGGCGACCCGTGAGGTGGCCCATGCGTCACTCACCGAACTGATCGTCGTCGAGACGATGCACGAGCGAAAGGCGAAGATGGCCGAGCTCGCCGACGCCTTTCTCGCCCTGCCGGGAGGGTTTGGGACCTTCGACGAACTCTTTGAGATCCTCACCTGGGCCCAACTCGGCATCCATCGCCAGCCGGTTGGCCTGCTCAACGTTGCGGGGTACTTTGACCCTCTCCTCCGCCTCGTCGAGCAGGCGATCGAGCGTGGATTTGTTGCGCAGAGCCACCGCGGCTTCCTCTTCAGCGCGGAGAGCGTCGCGGATTGGTTCCACCAGCTCGATCACCACCGGGCCCCGGATCTTCCCCGGCGGTGGATCGAGCTGCGCGATGTCTAAGCCGGTGGCGGTCCCCTCCTCTACGACTCGGAAGGTCTCTGCCGGGCGACCCGAAAGACAAAGAGGGCCAGGAGACCGAAGATCACCAACGCAATCGTGTTTGACCACGGGCCGGTGACCAGCCAGCTCTGGCTGCCGATCCCCATCTCCTCTTCGCCACCGACAATGACCCGTCCAGCGGCGACGAGCAGCCCGCCGATTGCGCCTCCCGCAATCAACCCTGAGCTGAGCAGAATCCCCTTGCCAGTCTCCTCCTCGGCGAGGCTCTCTTGCCGGGTATTCTTCCGCAACCGCTCGACCAGTGCCCGAATCAGTCCACCACTGAAGATCGCTGCCGAGGTCGAGATCGGGAGGTAGATCCCGACGGCCACCGGCAACGCGTGGACTCCAATCATCTCGAGGGTCAACGAAATGAGTGCTCCGATCAGAATGAGGGCCCACGGCAGCCGCTGGGTCAGCACCCCATCGACGAGGACCCCCATCAGCGCCGCCTTGGGCGCGTCGAGCTTGCCACTGAACTCCTCGATCGAGTAGCGGGCCCTTCCCGTCGTGTCGACCAGGAGCGTCCACTCCCGCCCCTCCTCCCGGACAACGCCCCGCTCATACATCTGGTCGACCAGCCCGCGTGCGGGTCCGGCCGTCGTCACGGTTGGCCCCGCGACAAACGTCC
>JBMUAP010000052.1:0-11029 GCA_049454155.1 Blastocatellia bacterium | reverse complement strand
CTCGAAGAGGGATCTCGCCAGGGCGTCCCCTTGTGCCGCTTCGGCACTCTGAAACGATCGGGAGGCACCGGTCGTCACTGGCTCCTTGAGAATGAACTTTACCGCGTTTGGATTCGGCGTATATTCGATATCAGCAATTTTGGGCATGTTGGTCAACTCCTCCCAGAAAATGAAACAAGACTTTAGTCGTCAATTGTTGTAGGTCCTTGTTGAACAATTGGCATTTCCATCACATCGCAACAATTCCTCCATACATTTCAACAAGAAAAAGTGGGAGCGCAACGTGTGGGAAGGCAGCAGGAAGAAGGGTGGGATGCTATAGTTTGCGTCGATGGAGAGAGGGACCATCCGAGAGCCTGGGCCTACGGACGACGAGCCGTGGATCGGCTGGGCTTGGATGGAAGCTTCCTGGAGAGAAGAGCGAAGAAGGTAGGGAGCCATGACAGAACGAATGAAGATGTTGATTGGGGATGATGGGTCTGACTCGGCCCGCGGGATCGTGGACGACTTGGCGCGGGCGGGGCTGCCGGAGTCGGTGGAAGCGCGAGTGCTGGCAGTGGCAGATGTTTGGTTGCCACCGACGATGGCAGGAGAGGGGAAGATGGCCGTGCAGGTGACGCCGCTGGCGATTGAGCGGGCGCAAGAAGCGGCACGGGCCAAGGTGGAAGAGATGGGGGCGATCGCCGCGGCGGGTGCGGATCGGCTGCGGGCCGCCTTCCCAGCTTGGGAAGTGACCAGTGAAGCCGTTGCCGACTCACCCAGTTGGGGAATTCTCAAGCGCGCCTCCGAATGGGGGGCCGAGCTGATTGTGGTTGCCGCGCACGGACAGACTGGGTTCAGTCGACTGACGGTGGGGAGCGTCTCCCGGAAGGTGGTCAGTGAAGCGTCGTGCAGCGTGCGTGTTGTCCGTCAAGCCGCCGCGTCGGCGCAGGGCCAGGCCCCTCGATTGGTCATTGGACTGGATGGTTCGAGTGACGCCGATCTCGCGCTGCGGGCCGTCAGGGAGCGCCAGTGGCCCGCCGGGACCGAAGTCCACTTGGTGACAGCGATCGACGAGAAGGTGGTCACTGGAGTCTTCCACCCCAACCCCTCACACGCCCGCTGGATCCAGGCGAGCGACGAACAGCCGCTCCGGTGGGTCGAGCGGATGCTGGCCACCTCCGCCGCCGAGTTGACCGCATCCGGGCTGGCCGTGATCGTCCATCAGGAATACGGCGACCCCAAACAGGTCCTGCTCGATATCGCCCATCGGGTCGGTGCCAGCACCATCTTTGTCGGCGCGAAAGGCCATCGGCTGATCGAGCGAATCCTCATCGGAAGTGTCTCGAGCTCCATTCTGGCGCGAGCCGAATGCTCGGTCGAAGTCATCCGGTAACCACTCCGCCCTCCCCTTATCGAAGAAGAGAGTCGCCTAACTATGCAATTGTGGATGTGGATTCTGTTTAGTGTGGTGGTATTTGGCCTGCTCGCCCTCGACCTCGGTGTCTTCCATCGCAATTCACACGTGGTCCGAATGCGCGAGGCACTGATCTGGAGCGCCGTCTGGATTGTCCTCGCCTTGGTGTTCAACATCTTCGTCTACTTCTTCTACGGGCCCGTGCCGGCACTGGAATTTCTGACGGGGTACCTCATCGAGAAGGCGCTCAGCGTCGACAACCTCTTCATCTTTCTGCTGATCTTCTCGTACTTTCGGGTCCCGGGAGAGTACCAGCACAAAGTTCTCTTCTGGGGGATTCTGGGTGCCTTGCTGATTCGCGCGGTCTTCATCGTCGCGGGGATCGCCCTGATCGAGCGGTTCCATTGGCTCATCTACATCTTTGGCGCGTTTCTGATTGTGACCGGGATCAAGATGCTGCGAAGCGGGGATGAGGAGATCCATCCAGAGCGCAATCCCGTGCTGCGCCTCTTCCGGCGGCTGATGCCGGTGACGGAGCAGTATGAGGGCGACCGCTTCTTCGTGCGCCGGATGGGGCGTCAATTCGCCACGCCGCTCTTCATCGTGCTGCTGATGGTCGAGACGACCGATGTGATCTTCGCCGTCGACTCGATCCCGGCCATTCTCGGGATCACCACCGACCCCTTCATCGTCTATACGTCGAACGTCTTTGCGATCCTCGGGCTGCGCGCGATCTACTTCGCCCTCGCGGGGCTGATGCAGCTCTTTCACTACTTGAAATATGGACTGTGCGCCATCCTCGTCTTCGTTGGAATGAAGATGTTGCTGGCGGATTTCTACAAGATTCCGGTCGCGATCGCGCTGGGGGCAATCATTCTGGTGCTGGTGATCTCGATCCTTGCCTCGGTGCTCTGGCCGGAGAAAGCCAAGAAATCAGCGGACTCCGCCGGAGATTCTCCGGCGGAGTGATCCATCGGGGGGCCTCAGCTCCCCAAATCGAGCACATCGAAGCGGGTGACGAGCCCGATGATCCGGCCATACTCCTCGACGAGCATGGCCGGTGCCTCTTTGAGGTAGGACTTGGCGCGGGCGACTTCGACGGCCTCGTTGACGACGGGGAAGGAGGGATCGAGAACCCGGGAGACCGGTTGCTCGAGAAGGGAGCGATCCTCGAGGATCTGGGCCATGACGCGATGTTCCCGGATGCTGCCCACCGACTGCCCGCCCTCGATGACGGGGAGCTGAGAGATCCCGTACTCGCCCATGAGGTCGAGCATGACGTTGATCGGGGTGTCGGGGGTGACGGCGATGAGGGCTGGCTTGCCCGAACGGACCTTCAACTCGTGGAGCAGACCGAGCGTCATCCGTTCCTCCCCGAGCAATCGCTTCTCCTTCATCCATTCATCAGACAAGAACTTGGTGAGATAGCGCTCTCCCGTATCGCAGACGATGAAGACGACGACCTCGTTCTCGGTGAGGGGCTCCGCGGTCTTGAGGGCCGCCCAGGCATTGGTGCCCGTGCTTCCACCGCAGAAGATGCCCTCTTCCCTTCCCAGCCGACGCGCCGTCTGGAAGGAGTCGCGATCGGTGACATTGATGATCTCATCGACGTACTTGAGGTGGGCATTCTCCGGGATCATGTCCTGGCCAACCCCTTCGACAAGGTAGGGAGAGGCACCGATCAGCTGCCCCGTCTCCTTGAAGGTCTTGAAGACGGATCCGTAGGGGTCGGCTCCGATGATGCGGATGGCCGGATTCCGTTCCTTGAGATAGCGTCCGACGCCACTGATCGTGCCGCCGGTCCCGATCCCGGCAATGAAGTGAGTGACCCGCCCCTCCGTCGCCTCCCAGATCTCGGGACCGGTCGTGCGGTAGTGGGCTTCCGGGTTGGCCGGATTGCCGTACTGGTTGGTGAGGAGGGAGTTGGGCGTCTCGGCGGCGATGCGGCGCGCGAGGGCGAGGTAGTGATCGGGGGAGTCGCTCTTCGTCGCCGCCGGAACGACGATGACGTCGGCGCCAAGGGCCTTGAGGTAGCGAACCTTCTCCTGGCTGCACTTGTCCGTCATGACGAAGACCGAGCGATAGCCGCGGATCGCGCAGGTCAAGGCCAGCCCGATCCCGGTATTGCCACTGGTCGCCTCGACGACCGTACCGCCGGGGCGCAGACGTCCCTCCTGCTCGGCGCGGTCGATCATGGCGACCCCGATGCGGTCCTTGACGCTCCCCCCCGGATTGTACGACTCCATCTTGGCCAGCACGAGGGGCTTCATTCCCTGCGTCAGCCGGTTGATCCGCACAAGAGGGGTCTCCCCAATCAGCTCCAGTACACTTCTGCTGTATTTCATCTCACCCATTCAGGCTACGGTTGATACCCGAGGGAGAGCCCACGGGTCGTTGTGTAGTATTTGGCCAGCATATTGGGCGCCTCCCAAGCGGGCAGGGAGGCGGGATCGCGCAAGTAGGCGAGGAAGCGCCGCGCCACCTGGGCAAAATGGGGCTCGTGGCCATCGCGATACCGGTCCGGGATGGTGACCCAGAGGGCGTCCCCCTTCTCGGCGACGGCGACCCCGGGCCACGCCGACTGGAGCGCGGCGACCTTGGCTTCGAGGGCGCTCCGGATGGCGGCCTTGTCACCGGGCTGGTTCGGGATGACGTAGACCTCCGGCTTCCACTTCTCCGGTGCCCCTTGACGAATCTCGACGCGGGCCTTCGAGCCACGGAAGATCGCGACGTGGGTGTCGCCGCCCCCGGCGGGAGCCTCATAGTTCCAGATGACGTCGAGCTTGGTGTGGACTCCGCGCAGGGCATAGGTCATCGAGCCATTGCAGAAGTAGTCGAGCTTCCCGTCCCGAACCGAGGTCTGAAGAAATTCGGGAAACTGCCGCTCATTGGTCACCCGACTGAACTGCTCGAGAGTGAGGACCGTCGGCCAGCGTCGCCCTGCCTTGACGTCGACCTCCTTCCGGTAATCGATCACCTGCTCCGGAAAGAGCATCCATTGGACCAAGTCGACGAGATGGGTGCCGACATCGGCAACACCCTCCCCCTGTTGGGCGACATCGAAGAACCAAGCCGGTCGGATATTGGGATTACCGGCCACCAGCTTGAGCAGGTGGTGGATGCTCTCGATGTAGACGGCCGGTTCCGTTTCGCTGCCCTTGAGCATCTCGCCGAAGACGTCTGGGGTATGGAGCAGCTCCTTCTGGAGGATCGTCGTCACTTCGTACCGCTCGGTCATGATGTCATAAGCGATCAGCTTCTTGGCGGTCGCCGCGGCAAATGTGGCCTCGAGCTTCGGGAAGTCCTCTTCGCGAATGACCCAGGGCTTGTCGACGAGGACGTGGAGGCCTGCCTCAACCGAGGCCTTGATGCGATCGATCTTGCCACGATTGCGTCCGGAGAGGATCACGACATTGCCCGGTCTGTCCTGAAGCATCCGCGCCAGGGAGTCGGCGTCGGTGTGGACCTCCAACTCCCAGGCCGTCGGGTCCTGTTGGCGAGTGTTGAAGCCCTCGATCCGTTTGAGGTGCTCCCGCAGATCAAAGCCGAGTGGGGCATAGACATGTACCTGGGGCGAGACGTCCGGGTACATCTCCTTCTGCACGAGGGCCGCATGAAAGTGGCCGGGCTCAAGGGTCATCAGGCGAACCGGGGCCGTCTCGGTGGTCGTGGCAGGATTTTGGCGCATCGATTTATCTGGCGTAGAGCAGCCTCCGAGGAAGATGCCGACGAGCAGCAGGGTCAAAGCGAAAGGGGTCAAGGGGTGCGTCTGGATGTTCATTTGGCTGTCACCTCAGTTAAAGCGACGGGTTGACCACCTCGCGCCTTGCTCAAATCCGCGGCCTCCATGAAGGCCATCACTTCCAACATCTCTTCCGTCGAGATCGGAGAGACGCCACTCCGAAAGAAGCGGACGATCTCAACGACCAGCCCACGGTAATCGATCTTCATCGGAACGGGCGACGCGATGACAGATTGGCTGCCAAACGCGATCGCGCCGTAATCGGCCTTACCCTCGCGAATCCCGCGGAACGTGCCGGTTCGTCCGTCCTTCCATCGCCCGACGACGACGTCACTTCCCTCGGTGTAGACGCGGCTGACGGTTTCGCATCCAGCCCCCATCAGCGTGAAGAGCGCCTCGACGCCGTGGATTCCATACCAGAAGAGATCCGGGTGGTGAGGTTCAGTTGGCGAGGGGCTGAAGGTGATGGCTCCGAGCATCTTGCCGAGCCGATCGGTCCGCTTGAGCTCCTGCACATCTGCGACATACCGCAGGCTGGACGTGCTGAAGAAGGGAGTTCCGGTCTCCTTCGAGAGGCGGACGATCTCGGCCGCGTCGCGGTAGCTCGCGGCAAGTGGCTTGTCGATGAAGACCCGCTTGCCCGCCGCCAGAACGGGGCGAACCTGTGCGAGGTGGGGCCGTCCATCGACACTCTCCAAGAGCACGGCGTCGACCTTCTGACAGAGTTCTTCGATCGTGCCGACCCGCTCGACCTGCCACTTGGTCTGGAGCTCACTGGTGAAGCGATCGACGCGCGAAGCGCTCGACTGGATGTCTGGGCTTCCGCCCTTGTAGGCCGCGACGACCCGTGCACCGGGGACGTGCTGCGGGTGGGTTGGATCATTGAGCAGCGCGGTAAAAGCCGTCACGTGCGAGGTATCCAGCCCAATGATGCCGACGCGGATCGGAGCCTCCTGGGCGTTGGCCCGGGCCACCGTCAACAGAAGCATCAGGCCAAGCGGTACGATCTGCCACCATCTTCTCATCAAACACTGTCCTTTCCGATCAAGTCCATTCATCTTCTTCAATCTTGTCGATCTCTTCGGCTTCGATGACGTGGCCCGCGACGCGAAGGGTCAGCGGGGCGTCTCTTGACCGGTCTCTGCCTGCCACTCGGCACTCGAATGAGGGTCGAGATAGAGGAAGACATTCTCGTGCCGGCGCAGAATCGAGGCCGGGTAGCGCGGAGAGATCTCTTCGAGCAGGCAGTTGCGGACCGCGCGCGCTTTGCGTGCGTCCGGCACGACACAGACAATCTCCCGGGCCTTGAGGATCTGCTGCACCGACATCGAGATCGCCTGGGTTGGAACATCTGCGAGGGTCTGGAACCAGCCTTCGCCCAACTGCTGCCGCCGACAATCCTCGTCGAGTTGGACGATCAAGTAGGGGTCTTCGGTTTCAAAATCGGCGGGAGGATCGTTGAAGGCGAGATGGCCATTCTCTCCGATCCCGACAAAGGCGATGTCGATGGGCGCCGACGACAGCTGCGCTCCGACCTCCTCGCACGTCCGGGCGGGATCGGCCTCTCCATCGAGCAGGTGATAGTGCGACAACCCGGTCGGCTCGATCAATCGCTCGAGCAGATATTTGCGAAAACTGGCCGGATGGGTGATCGGCAGGCCGATGTATTCGTCCAGGTGGAACATCTCGACCTTCGACCAATCGACCTCCAGCTCCCTCAGCGCCTGCAGAAACTCGAATTGAGAAGCGCCTGTCGCGGCAATGATGCGCGCCCGGCCACGAGCAGCGATGGCGGCCCCGATGGTGGCACTGGCCTGCGCCGCTGCGGCTCGGCCCAACTCGACCTTATCCGATAGTACTTTGACAATCACGATCTTTTCCTTACCCTGTCGAAACGACGACCCAATCGATCCTGCCCACACGGGTGCGGTGCGAGGCGCCTCTGCGGGGGCTTCCCGATGAAGAGGCAACCGCCGGATCGAAAACAGGCGTATTGTAGCGTCGAGACAGGAATCTTGAGAAGAGCGGATATGCAACCAGCACCATTTCACGGGGAGGAGCACCTCCCTTTTTACTGGGAGGGGGATCGGGCAGCGGCGCTGCTCGTGCATGGCTTTCCTGGGACACCAGCCGAGATGCGACCGTTGGCGACGTCGCTGCGCGAACAAGGAATGACGGTCGAGGGGCTGCTGCTCCCCGGGTTCGGGCGACAGATCGAGACGCTTGGGGAACGAACCTACCAAGACTGGATCGTGGCGATTGGGCAGTCTCTCCTGGCCCTCCGTCAGCGACACGAGCGTGTGCTCCTCATCGGCTTCTCGATGGGTGCGGCCCTCTCCCTCTCGGTGGTGACGTCCGAAGAGTGGGGGGAGCAGCGGCCGGATGGACTGGTCCTCCTCGCCCCCTTCTGGCAACTCGGGACCGGCTGGCAGGCGGTCGCCTGGCCCGTGCTGCGGCGGGTCGTCCGTCACGTCAGCCCCTTCGCCAAGGCGGACCTGCGCGATCCCAAGCTCCAACGACAGCTCACCAAATTCATGCCCGACGCCGATTTTGAAGACCCCGCGACCATCGCAACGATCCGCGCCATCCGTCTCCCCTTCCGCACCCTCGATCAACTTCGCGAACTGGGATTGGCCACCTATCGACAAGCCCCTGCCCTCCGGCTCCCGACGCTCGTCATTCAAGGGAAAGAAGACGCCATCGTCTCCCCGGCGGGGACGCGCCGCCTGATCGACCGGTTCGCCTCTCCGCCGGTGTATCACGAACTTCTCGCGGATCACCAGCTCCTCGACCCAGAAGCGGCAGCCTGGCCCGAGGTCGAGCGGTTGCTGCACGGCTTTGCGCGGCGGATTTTGTCAGACTGAGAGCCCCACTGACTTGCCAAGCCCCGCCATCGAAGTTATAGAGAGAGCGGAACGACCGATCCTGCTCGATGCCCTCTTCCGGCCTCTCCAAGCCGGAAACAGACCAGAAAAGAGAGAGCGACCGATGAAGCTACAACTAATTTCGCTGTCTGGATTTTTCGTGTTTGCCGCGCTTGCCTGGGTCTTTTCGTCGAATCGACGAAGGATCAACTGGCGAACGATCGCGGGCGGCCTCTTGCTGCAACTGCTCCTGGGCTTCTTGGTCTTCCGGCTGCCGCGCTCGCGGCAATTGTTGATTCAGCTCAACGATCTGGTGATGGGCGTGCTGGAGGCGTCGAAGGCGGGAACCAGTTTTCTGCTGGGTCCGTTGGCGGCGGGCCCGGGAGAGACCGGATCGATGGGCTTCATTCTGGCGTTTCAGGCGTTGCCGATTGCCATCTTCTTCTCTGCCCTGGTGGCGGGCCTCTACCACCTGCGGGTGCTCCAACCCGTCGTGCGCCTCTTTGCCCGCCTCTTCCACCGGACGCTCGGGATCAGCGGAGCGGAATCTCTCTGTGGAGCCTCGAATCTCTTTGTCGGGGTCGAATCGGCGCTGGTGGTTCGTCCTTATCTAGCGAGCATGACGCGGTCGGAATTGCTGATGATGCTGACGTGCGGGATGGCCACCGTTGCCTCGACAACGCTGGGGATCTACGTCAGCTTTCTCGGCGGGATCTTTCCGCAGATCGCGGGTCACCTCATCTCCGCCTCGGTCATCTCAATCCCGGCGGGCGCGGTGATTGCCAAGCTCCTTCTGCCAGAAACAGAGATGCCGGAGACCATCAAGGCGGTCCCGCGAGAGGATGAATCGACCCGCTCTGGCAATTTGATGAGCGCCCTGATTGTCGGGGCCATGGACGGACTGAAGCTGATCGCGGGGATCTCCGCCCTGCTCATCGCCGGTCTCGGACTGGTCTCCCTGCTCGACAAAATCTTGCTGGCGATCAGTCGCTGGGCGGCGCTCTCCCAGCCAATCTCGATCGTGCGAATCCTGGGTTGGATCTTCTACCCCTTCACCGCGCTGCTCGGCATTGCCCACGATGACCTCGGGCAGGCCAGCCGGCTGCTGGGGGAGCGCGTCGTCTTGACCGAGGTCATCCCGTATCAGGAGCTGGCGTCACTGGCCGCTGCCGGGCAGTGGAAGGATCCGCGGACGATTGTCATTCTGAGCTATGCACTCTGCGGATTCGCCCACTTCGCCTCGGCGGCGATCTTCGTTGGGGGAGCGTCGGCGCTCGCCCCGACACGGCGCGATGAGCTGGCAACGATTGGGCTCCAAGCCCTCTTCGCGGCGACGCTCTCCACGCTCATGACGGGATGTGTCGCCGGGATCTTCAGCACGGGTTCGGAGGTCCTGCTGACCATCCCGCAGTAAGCCCGCTCTCACGGGACGGGGTTGAATCCGAGCACCCGTCCGTAGAAGGCGAGTTCCCGTTCGAGCGCATCGCGGATCGTTGCCGCCTGTCGAAAGCCGTGCCCCTCCCCCGGGTAGGCGACATATTCGACGGGAATCCCTTTGTTCCGCAGCGCCTCGACCATCAAGGTCGCCTGATTGGGTGGCACGACCTTGTCGTCCAGCCCCTGGAAGAAGATCACTGGTGTTTGCAAACGGTCGACGTGCACCAAGGGGGAGCGCTCCGCATAAAGATCCGCCCGCGCCGGATAGGGGGCTACCAGGGAGTGGGTATACCGCGATTCGAACTTGTGTGTATCGACCTCGAGGATGGCCAAGTCACTGACTCCGTAATAACTGGCGCCGGCCCGAAAGTGGTCCGTGAAGGTCAGGGCACAGAGGGTGGTGTAGCCCCCAGCGCTCCCACCTCGAATCGCCATCCGCTCCCCATCGACCCAACCACGTTCGACGAGGTAGCGGGCACCGTTGACACAATCGGCGACATCGACGATGCCCCAATTCCCCTTGAGCCGGTCCCGGTAGGCGCGACCGTAGCCCGTGCTCCCTCCATAATTGACATCAAGCACGGCGATGCCTCGCGTCGTCCAGTACTGGATCGTCGGGCGAAGTCCGGTCGAGGTCGCCGAAGTCGGGCCCCCGTGGCTGACGACAAGCAGGGGAGGCCGCTCCCCTGAAGGCCCTTCGACCGATCGATTCACCGGGCGATAGAAGAATCCGTGCGCCGTCTGCCCGCCATCGGTCGGAAACTCGATCGCTTCGGGAATGGAGAGATCGGCGGGATCGAGCGTCCATTCTCCGGACGTCCGCAGCACGCTCCAGGAATGGCTGGTCAGGTCGAGCTGGAGAACAGTGGGCAGATCCGTCGGAGAGGCACCAATCAGCAAGGCCTGATCTCCCTTGACCTGCAGATCCTCGATCTCCGTCAATGGAGTGGCGATCGGTTGGAGTTGCTGGCGCTCTGGATCGAGGAGCCCAAGGCGGGAGATTCCCTCCTCCAGCCAAGTGCAGAGCAGGCGCCCGTCGGAGAGGATGCCGTAGGTGGACATTCCGAAGACCCATTGCGGCAGCCCGAAATCGGCCTCCTGCTCCCATTGCCAGTCGATCTTCCCATCGGTTCCGACGCGATAATGGTTCCACCAGCCGCTCCGGTCGGAGAGAAAATGGAGATGACCGCGGGGGGACCATTCGGGTTGCAGGATCGACTCGTGCGGGCCGCCGGCGACGCGATGGCGTTCGATAAGGCGCCCCTCCTCGTCGAACGCTGCGACCCAGAGCTCCGTCCCGTCCCATGGCATGTTGGGGTGATCCCAGGAGAGCCAGCAGAGCTGCGTCCCATCGGGGCTGACCCGGGGCGAGGAGTAGAAGTCGTGGCCCTCGACGAGGACGGTCACCGACTCTTCGGGCGCTCCGAAGGGAACTGCGACCAAGGTGGTGATCGGTTCCCTGCCTTCTACCGAGTGATCTTCCCGGACACAGATCAGTCGTTGGCGGAGTCGATCCTCGACCAGATCGGCATAGCGCCACGGCCCCTCCGGCGTGACCGGCACGGGATCACCTCCGGCTTCGATCTGGTA
>JBMUAP010000051.1:0-11240 GCA_049454155.1 Blastocatellia bacterium | reverse complement strand
CGCCCCTCGACCCTGTTCTTTCTCCGGTCAGGCTTGCCGCGATGCGCCCTTTTCAGGCTATAATGTGGCCCGTTTCTTGAATAGACCAACCGCCGAAGCTTGCATGTTCGTCCCGACGCTGGACGGTGAGTCAACAGTTCTCCAAGATCCGCTCGATGGTTCGTCCCGTACCCATTTCACGAGTAACCATTTTTTGACAGCAACGTACATTGTATCCATGAAACAGAATGCTCGATACTCTTTTTTTTCATTCAGGTACGAGGCTGGGAAGAGTCCCGCGGGGCGGGTTGTCAGTGCCCCCCCTGTCCATCAAACATCGATCCAACTCCTTCCACGTCGACTCGCCAAGGGGGGATCACGCTGGGTAATGAGCGTCCTTCCCCTTTTCTGTTGTCTTGTGGGGATTGGGTGTGGCACCAAGGAGGGGCCAGCGGCAGGGAAGGCAACGGTCGCTGGAGCCGCGGGGGAGCCGCAGATGGTGCAAATTGCCCAGACAGAACGGCGTCAATTGACACAAGTGGTCGTGGCGCCAGGAACGTTGGCCGCGGATGAGCAGGCCACGGTCAGCTTCAAAGTGCCCGGTCGGCTTGAGCGGCTTGCCGTCGACCTTGGATCGACGGTCGCCCGGGGCGGTCTGATCGCCCAGCTCGAGACCAATGACTATCAGGTGCGCCTCCAACAGACGGAAGCAGCCCTGCAGCAGGCGCGCGTGCGGCTCGGCCTGCCGGCCATCGGAGAGGACGACAAGGTCGTCCTCGAGAACACCTCGCTGGTGAGAGAGGCCGCCGCCTTTCTTGCCGAAGCCCGACAGAACCGCGAGCGGACTCGCCAGTTGGTCGGTCAGGGCATCCTCCCCGCGGCAGAGTTGGACCGGGTCGAATCGGCCTACCAGGTGGCGGACAGCCGCTACCAAGATGCGCTCGAGGAGGTCCGCAACCGCCAAGCGGTCCTCCTGCAGCGTCGGTCTGAATTGGCGATCACGCGTCAGCAACTGGTCGAGACGAAGCTGGTCGCCCCGTTCGAGGGAGCGATTCGGGAGCGGAGGGCATCGCTGGGGGAGTTTCTGGCAGCGGGAACCCCGGTCGCGACGATCGTTCGACTGCATCCTCTGCGATTGCGGGTCGAGATTCCAGAGCGGGATGCGCGGGGGATCCGTCAAGGACAACCGGTCAAGGTGACGGTTGACGGAGACGTCACGACCTATCCTGGGCGGGTCGCGCGCCTCAGCCCGGCCTTTCTCGAACAGAGCCGGACGCTGGTCATCGAAGCCGAAGTGGATAATCGCGACGGGCGGCTTCGTCCAGGTTCCTTTGCCAGGGCAGAGATTGCAACCTCGACCCTCGAGAGTGCAGTCATGGCCCCAGAATCCTCGATCATCACCTTCGCGGGGATTCATAAGCTCTTCATCGTTCGCGACAACAAGGCAATTGAACAGACCGTCGTCGTTGGACGAACCGAAGGCAACTGGAAGGCTGTGGAAGGCGTCGAAGCAGGCGTTCCTGTTGTTCTCTCCCCGGGAAGTATGGTCACCGGGCAGCCCGTGACGGTTCGGCCCTGAAGGGTTCAGCCCTCAAGCAGTTCCGAACGGTTGCCACTCGCTCACCGGGCGACTCCAGAAGAAGGAGCCGGCCAAAGGAGACAAGATGAAGATTCCACCGCAATCTGTGCGTCAGATGATTGGGACGATTGGCTGGTCGCCAAGTTCCTGCAAACGGGGGCTGGCGCGGCTCCTCGTGGTGGGCCTGTTGCTGAGTGGCCTGACGGGGCCTGGAAGGTCCACGACCCTCGGTGGACCGAATTCGGGGCCAGCCAAGGAGATCTCGAAGGGGGCCCCGGTGCCCAGCAGAGCGCCCAAACGAAAAACTGCCCAGGATGCCGTGCCCACGGGCCAACTGGTCGCCCAGGGGACGGTCTATTTGAATGAGGTGGTGGTGCTCTCTGGAGCGACCGTCTTCAGCAACACGCTCGTCCGGGTCAGTGGAGAGGCCGGCAGCCAGGCGATTGTCAACCTCGGGGCGCTGGGGAACGTCGAGCTGGCGGCTGGTGCCCAGATGGTGCTGCGCTTCGGCAGTGGGTTGATTACTGGCGAACTCCTCACGGGAGAAGCGCTGGTTCGTGCGCCGGCCGGAGTCCGTGTCTCGATCTCTACCCCAGATGGACTGGTCCAAAGCTCCGGAGCCGAGCCGACTGAGTTGCCGCTACGGACGTCGTCGGGGATCCGTCTCTATGAAGTCCAGGGAAGAGCGACCATCAATCCCGCCGCCACCTCGATTCCTCCGACCACTCCGCCCACCTTCCAGCTTGCCGCGCTGATGTTGGGAATTACGGGAGTCGTAGCCGTGACAGCCATCGCCGTGACGCGTCCCGTCGTCTCTCCTTTTACCCCCTGAGCGGGAGCTCCATCCGTCCTGGCCAGTCGCGGCGAACGATATAGGGAGGTACCTTGCCGGACCAGCCACATTTGTCCAAGGCCCGATCCAGCCTCGACGCGCCAGCCTGGCCGAACAGGGCAATCCGACTCTTCTTTGTGGGGGCCCTGCTGCTGAGTGTCGCGGGCCTGCTCGGGTTGAGTACGCGAAATTTCCTGATCCGGTTCGTCTCCGATCCCCGACACGAGCTCAGCACTCCCGCGTTGACGGCAGCGGTGGCGAGGTTTCCGGGCTCAGCCCTCTTGAACAGGTTGCGAGCCGAGCGCCATCTGCGGGAGGCGGGCCTGCGGATCGAGCGGCTGGAGGAGGCGAGGGGGCACGCCGAGCGGGCCGTCCGGGCCGCTCCATGGGACTACCGGAGCCACCTCCTGGCAGGAACGATCCAAGAGTTGATGGGAGATCAGGACGTCGCAGTGGAATCGCTTCGGGTGGCGGTCCGTCGGGCACCGACCCTCGTCGAGCCCAACTGGGCACTGGCCAACTTGCTGCTCCGGCAGGGAGATCTCCGCGCCGCCCTCGTTCCGCTTCGGCAAGCGATCGAGGCCCACGAATGGCTCTTTCCCGCTGCCTGCGATCTGCTCTGGCGCGCGAGCCAGACCGAGTCCGACCCGGAGACTCGCGAGAAGCTGCTGTCGGGGTTGACTGGCGGATCCCCGCGCCAGCACCTGTTGCTGGCGACCTTTCTGCTCGACCGGGGAGAGGTCGACTTGGCGATCTGGAGCTACCGGCAGATCCCGCTTGGCGAGCGCCGCCAGTCGACGCAGGGCGCGCAGTGGTTGGGGCGACTGATCGAGCGGGGAGAGGCCCCGCGCGCCCGTCAGCTCTGGGGAGAGTTGCGGGGAGCGGCAGACCCGATCAACCCTCCCCTCGTCTGGAACGGTGGTTTTGAAGAACCCCTTGACCCGGTCCATTCCCAGTTTGACTGGCAGTTGAAGTCGAGCGAGTTTGTGCAAGTCGGGATTGACCCTCGTCTCAATGCTGATGAGGGTGGTGGGCGCCACTCGCTGCGGCTCCTCTTGACAGGCCGGGACACGACCCGACTCGATGGAGAGGTTCGGCAGCGGCTCGTTCTCTCCCCTGGGGCGCGGTATCGCCTCTCTTTTCAGATGCAGACCCGGGATCTGCGGACCCCGGGTGGGCCCCAAGTGGCGATACGCTGGAACGGACGAGCCCTGGCGGCATCGGAGCCCTTGCCGGACGGGACCACGGGGGGGTGGCAGCCCCGCTTCCTTGACTTCCAAGCGCCGTCGGAGAGCGGTCTGGCCGAGATTGTCATCGTACGGACGCCGAAATTCAGCTACGATGCCCCCAGCCGAGGGCTGATCTGGTTGGACGACGTGCGCCTCACCCTCTTGGAGTCCGGGGTGGCTCCGCTGGAAGGAGGGCAACCTTGAGTGATTGGCGGTTGACAGAAACTGGGGAGCTGGGGGGCGAGGCCGCAATCGTCTCGAGAGAAGCTCGGCGAAGTTCTGCCCGTCCAACGCCGCGGGCGAGGGTGGAAAAGGCACTTGATCACGTGCTCGCGGAGGGGCGGCTGGTCCTCATCGCGCTGACAGCGCTCGCCTTCGGTACGGTCGAGTACTGGTCGATCGGGCTCTTCTCCGTGATCGTGCTCACCTTGCTGCTTGTCTGGGGGGCAAAGCAGGTCTTCGGCGACTGGGCGAGCCCAGTCTTTCCAGACCTTCTGGTGCCGATACTTCTCTGGTGGATCTTCGGGATTCTCCAGGCCCTCTCCTGGCCCGATTCGACCGGGCAGCGGCAGAGCCTCTCGTTGGATCCGGAATCGACTTGGCAAGCGATCGAGGTCGTCGCCTTGCTGATCGGAATGGGGATCCTCACCGCCAATACGCTCGATCGGCACGGCCACCTGCGGCGGATGGCCCTCTTTTTGACGATCTTCGGGTTTGGCCTCTCGCTCTTTGGATTGTTGCAGTACTTCAGTTGGAATGGTCGTTACTTCTGGTTGATCGAGCCCTCCGTGACACCGTCGCATCCTTTCGCCTCTTTCGTTAATCATAACCACTTCGCCGGGTTCGTCGAGATGATTGCACCCATTCCCGTGGCCCTGATCGTCACCGGGGTCTATCAGCGGGAGAAGGCGCTGCTGGCGGCCTTTGCGGCGGTGACCATGTCGGTGGCGATCTTCGTCTCCCTTTCGAGGGGAGGAATGATCAGTCTCGCGGCCGGATTGATGGTGGTCTTTGTGCTGGGCCTGGCCCGGCGCCATCACCGAGCAGACGAGGAGGATTGGGAATCTCCCGATGACGAGCCAGTGGTCAGTGGGGGACGCCCGCGTTCTGGTCTGCCCGGCAGGGTGGCACCGCTGCTGGTTCCGCTGCTGCTGGTCGTCGCGATTGGAGCGGGCATCCTCTGGGTCGCCGCCGATGAAGTGATCGATCGGGTCCAGCCGGGGGGGAGCCCAACGGCCGGAATCTCCTCCCTCGATCGCCCGGGTGAGGGCGGGTCCGCCTTCTACCAGAACCGCGGCTTCATCTGGTCCGATACCTGGCGGATCATCCAAGCCCACTGGGGCCTCGGGGTCGGGCTGGGGGCCTATGCGACGGCCTACTCCGTCTATTGTGAGCGGGACAGGGCCCTCCTGATCGGGCAGGCCCACAACGACTATCTGCAGGTCTTGGCTGAGGGGGGAGCGATCGCCGGGGTGCTGACCCTCCTCTTTCTGGGACTCCTGCTGCGATCGATCCGCCGGTCGCTCGCGCACCCGCGCCGTTCGCGAAGGGCTCTCGCCCTCGGCGCGACAGGTGGCATCATCGCCTTGCTGGTCCATAGCGTGTTTGATTTTAACCTTCAGTTGATCTCTAATAGTTTCCTCTTCCTGACGCTGTCGATTGTCGTCTGGTGGATCGGCCAATCGTCATTTCGATCCAATGCGAACCAACTCGCGCAAAGCAGAGGTCACTTTCGACATGAATAGAATGCTTCGTCACGTAGTAGTGAATAGAATCGTGGATCGCGTCAAGCCCATTGGCCAGAGGCTTACGCCGAGATGTTTCGGGTTGGCACTGATCATCCTTTGGAGTAGCCCGGCACTCTTCGCGCAGGCACCGCCGGCCCAACGCCCGACCGCCGGGGGAGCACCGCCGAGCGACGCCATCTCTTCTTCAGGAAGCGAGCCATCGGCCAGCGCGCCGAAGCCCGCGCCGCTTCCCGCCTCGAACGGCCTGGGATCCGCCCCGCGGGTCGTGCCGTCGAGTTACGGCGATTACAAGCTCTCGCCGAGCGATGTCATTGAGGTGCAGGTCGAGGATGCGCCGGAACTCTCCGGGAATTACCGTGTCAACCAGGAAGGAAGCATCCCGATGAAGTTTCTGGGATCTCTTTCCGTGGTCGGCCGAACGACGGAAGAAGTGGCGACGATGGTGGCGAGCGGACTGCGCGGCCGCTATCTTCGCAATCCCCAAGTCTATGTCGCCGTTCGACAGTACAATAGTCGCACCTTCTTCATTCAGGGCGCAGTTCGTAGCCCAGGAGTCTACGTCATCGAGGAACGCCCCTCGCTCTTCAAGCTGATCACGGTGGCGGGAGGGCTCGTCGAGCGCCATGCGCCAACGGCCTTCATCATTCGCGAATCTCGCCCGTCGCCGGAGAAGTTGGAGCGGGCGCGGGCGGGTCTCTCGCCTGCGGGCTCGACTCTCGACGCCGATTCTCCAGAGGAGGTGGTTGCCAAAGGCAAGGCACCCACCGAGCTTGCCCAGTACACTGAGCAACTCCGGGCGAGCCGACCAGTAGTCGAAGGCGAGACCGAATACGAACTGATCACTGCGCAGATCAGCGGGCTCTTTCGAGGGAATTTCGAGCAGAACCTCGTCATTCAACCGAACGACCTGGTCTTCATCCCCCCTTCAGAGGTCTTCTTTGTCGCTGGGGAGGTCAAAGCGCCCGGACAGTTCCCTTTGCGGGAGGGAACGACCTTGCGACAAGCCATCTCTCTCGCCCAAGGGACCCTCTTCAATGCCGCGGCCAACCGAACCATCATCTTTCGTCAGGATCCATTGACGGGCAAGCTCGAGGAGATGCACGTCGATGTTGCCGCCGTCATGAGCGGAAAGCACGATGATGTCGGCATCATGCCGAACGATGTCATCATGATCCCCAATAGTCGCCTCAAGACGGTCGGGGGCTCGCTCGCCAGGGGGATGGGGATGGGGATCGCCCAGATGATGCTCTGGACGATCTTTCGCTGAGCCCGCCTCCAGCAGTCTGCGGTAACGACTCACGGAGAGGAAGATCAGAATGTGGATTGGGTCAACTAATGACCAACGTCAGAACGGAAGAGATGATTGAACCACAGAGCCACAGAGACCACCGAGAAGAAGATTGAGAAGGGAGCCCGTCAAAAAGCAACCAGCGTCAGAAGGGAAGACATCATGGCACCACAGAGAGATCACGGAGAAGAAGATAGGGTCCTTTGGAGTTGATCGATGCCGTGAGTCGTTACAGTTTGCGACAGGGAGTCTTGGCTTGGCCTCTTGACAACCCGAGTTCACTCAGGTGGTTGTTCCAATGCGAATCCGGGACTATACTGGATGCATCTGATGATTGAGGGGGGGGAGATCGGCGCATCGAGGTGGCCGATCCGACCCAACAACTTGGTTGACTCGTGGCCAAGCTCATCCCAGGGGGGACCCAGGCCACGATTTCGGTTCTCGACTCAATCTGAGACATCATGCCTGACCAGCGACGCCGGGTCAGGGATTTTCAATGGCTGAGACACACATTGGCTGGAGACTGTGGGAGGAGAAAGCACTTGGCCGCTTTCCGTGTCATTCCCCAAAAACGTGGGAACTGGTAATCTCCCAGCCTCTCGTATTGCACAATTGACCGGAAAGTTCTCCCGGCGGCTCGGCTGCGCGATGGAATCGAGCCTCTTACCGTCGGTGACGAAGGTCCTCCCCGAGAGAGGCGGCTTATCCGGAGAAGAGAGTTTGCCCCCTGTCCGCGATCAAGACCATGGCTGAATTACCACCCAGACCCGACCCCTCCAATCCGCCGCCGGAAGCGCTCTTGCCGCGACCCAGCGGGGCTGCGCCGCCAACATCGATGGACCAGCTGGCGGGATATGCCAGTTACTACGGCCCCCCTTCGAGTGGTGACGGCTTCGATGTGCGAGAGCTGATGCGGAAGATCCGCAAGCGGAAGTACCTCATCGCTTCCCTCGTCCTGATCGTCACGACGGTCGTCGCCGTCGATTCGTTCCGGAATGTCTCCTACTATCAGGCGACGGCGAAGATTGCGTTGACCCAGGAGCAGGCCAACCTCCGTCTTGGTCAGTTGGTCATTGGCGCAAATGTCAACGAGCGGATCAATACCGATCTCTTGATGATCAAGACCTATCCGTTGTTGGAAGATGTCGTCGTCAAGCTGCGACTCGACCAGAATCCCCGCTTCCTCTCCGGGGGACGAAAATCGGTTCGCGAATCGATCGAGACAATTCTTGGCAAATTGAAGCCAGCACCCGCTCCAGCCCGGCAAGAGCTGCCGGTGCTCGATCCACTGGTACTGGAAGGGGAGGCCTTCGATCAGCGCTCCGCCGAGGAGAGGGCGCGGCTGGCCCCCTACGTGCAGGTCTTGATGTCGACGTTGAGCGTCAACCAGGTACCGATGACGCGGGCAATCGATGTCACCTTCACCCATACCGATCCCGAGATCGCCTCGAGTGTCGCCAATGGCGTCGCGCGCGTCTTCATCGACTATAGCTACCGCAACAAGACCGAGAGCGTGACGACCTCCGCCGATTGGCTCGACCGCACGACCCGCAGTCTGCTCGCCCAGGTGCAGCAAGCCGAAGAGAGCCTCTCCAGCTACTCGATCTCCCACAACATCTTTGGCGATACCGACGCGCTCAATCTGACCGGCGAGAAGTTGGCCAGTGTCTATGGCCAGGCACTCAAGGCGGAGACCGACCGGATTCTCAAACAATCGATCTACGAGGAGGTGCGCAAGGGACGGGTTGCCCAGCTGCCCGAAGCCTTCTCCGACTCACGCACCCTGCAACTCCAAGCGGATCTCAACAAGCTCCAGCTCAAGTTGGCCGAACTGAATGCCCGGTATGGTCCCGAAAACCCGCGGGTTGCCGAGACCCGTCAGCAGATTACCGAGATTCAAACGCTGATCAACGATGGGACCCGGTTCCTCGAGGAGCGATTGCGGGCCGATTATGAGCGCGCGCTGCGGGATGAGACCCTCATCAAAGAGGCGCTCAACCGGGCCAAGGCCGAGGCGATTCAACAGAATCAGGACGCGATCCAGTTCAACATCCTGCGCCAGAATGTTGACACGGCGAAGAGTCTCTACAACGACTTTCTGCAGAAGACCAACCAGGTCAACCTGCAGCGGGCCGATCAGGCCAAGGACATGCGGGTGATCGACCCGGCGCAGACCCCGGGAGCGCCAGTCGGCCCCAATCGCTTGCGCTCGATTCTGCTGGGATTCCTTCTCAGTTTGGCGGGGGGAATTGGGTTGGCCCTCGGAATTGAGTATCTCGACAATACGATCAAGAGCATCGAGGATGTCCAGCGGGTGACGCAGCTCCCAACGCTCGCGGTGATTCCGATGATGAACCAATCGGTGCTGCGAGCCGGGAAGGCGAAGCGAAACGCGGTTCAGGGAGAGTCCGGGCGAACCGCGGCTCAGCGGGGAGCGGGGGGAACGGTGGTGACGAGCCTGGCCGGGATTGTCCCGCGCGGCCTCCAGCCGAAGGGGGGACGCTTGGCCACTCTGGATGCCCTTTCGGCGGTTGTCGAAGCCTATCGGATGCTGCGGACGGCGGTCTTGCTCTCGACGGCCGGCAAGCCACCCAAGACGATCCAGGTTACCAGCAGCCAGCCGGGAGAAGGGAAGACGACGACGGCCATCAACATGGCCGTCTCGATGGCGCAGTTGGGAGCGCGCGTGCTCCTGATCGATGCCGACCTGCGTCGCCCGACCGTGCACAAGACCTTCAAGCTGCCCCAGATGCGTGGCCTCTCCAGCTTTCTCTCCTCGAACGGCGAGATCGACGAGTTCATCATCAAGCTGCCCTCTTCCAACCTCTCGGTGATGACGGCAGGACCGATTCCCCCCAATCCGGCGGAGTTGATCGGATCGGACCGGATGCGGGAGCTGTTGCGCCAACTCGACGAACACTTCGATCACGTGATCATCGATTCGCCACCCCTGGTCTCCGTCACCGATCCGGTCGTCCTCTCGACGCTGGTCGATGGGACCATCCTGGTGGTGCAGGCCGGTCGGACGACCAAGGATCTGATCCGCCGCGCCCGGCTGGAGCTGAGTGGGGTCGGTGCCAAGATCTTTGGGGTTGTTCTCAATAACGTCAATATCCGCCGCGAAGGGTACGACGAATACTACTACCACCGGTACTACAGCAATTACTACAGCCGGAAAGAGAGTTGACCCTCTCTGATCTGAGGCTCCCTCCCTTGGCCGTTTGCGACGAGGGCGAAGCCTCTGTGAGAGGGGGGGCTCGGACGGGGCAGGCTTAAGAACTGTCCTCGTCAGGAACTGTGGAATTGCCGCTGGGTCCCATCCTCACGTCAACAATTGAGCGCCGCCTCGGCAGAGGTTTCCTTTACGGACGATAGGGGGGCTGTCCCCTTGGGGGCTTGCTCTGCCTGGATCAAGACCACGTCCGGATCGACTCTCATCGATGAGTGACCCGACCCTTTTGGGCGAGAGACAACCTGTGACCCAGTTGCCGAATGAGCCGTTGGTGAGGATCCGACCGGTTGGCCGGTGGGATGCGCTCGAGATTCGATCCGTTTGGGACTACCGCGAGCTTCTCTTCTTTCTGACGCTGCGGGATATTCGGTTGCGCTACAAGCAGACGGTCATGGGCGTGCTCTGGGTGGTCCTGCAGCCCTTGATGACGATGGTTGTCTTCAGCCTCTTCTTTGGCAAGTTGGCTGGGATCCCCTCGGATGGAGTGCCCTATCCGATCTTCGCCTATGCAGGATTGTTGCCGTGGGTCTTCTTCTCCTTGGCAGTGACGACGAGCAGCAACAGTCTGGTTGGGAATGCCAATCTGATCAGCAAGGTCTACTTTCCAAGATTGATCATTCCCGGGGCAGCCGTTCTAGCGGCCTTGGTCGATCTGGTGGTGGCCAGTGTCGTTTTGGGTGGGCTGATGGTGATCTATTGGATTCCGGCTCGACTCAGCCTTCTCTGGTTGCCATTTCTGGTTCTGGTGACGGCGCTGCTGGCGTTGGCGGCTGGGCTCGCCCTGTCTGCGCTCAATCTTCGGTACAGGGATGTGAGGTTGGTGCTTCCCTTTCTGCTCCAGATGTTGATGTTTTCGACGCCGATCATCTACCCGGCGAGCCTCGTACCGGCGCCCTGGCGGCCCATCGTGCAGTTCAACCCGCTGGCGGGATTGATTGGATCCTTCCGTGCCGCCATCTTTGGGCAGCCGATCGACGGAAAGGCACTCGGCTGGGCAGTGGTCTTCACCGTGCTGCTCCTCATCGGGGCGGCGATCTATTTTCGGGGAACAGAGCGGAGGTTCGCGGACCATGTCTGAGCGGAGTCGGAGCGGATTGGAGACTCCGGTGGCGCTGATCATCTTCAATCGGCCGGCGGTCACGGCGCAGGTGCTCGGAGCCATTGCCAAGGCGCGCCCCCGGAGGCTCTTCGTCATCGCCGATGGACCGCGGGAGGGCCATCCCACCGACGCGGAGCGCTGTGCCGAGACGCGTCAATTGCTCACCTCGATCGATTGGGATTGTCAGATCACGACCCATTTTTCCGAGGTCAACCTTGGGTGCAAGCGCCGCCCAGAGACGGGGCTCGATTGGC
>JBMUAP010000050.1:0-11255 GCA_049454155.1 Blastocatellia bacterium | reverse complement strand
GGAGACCATTCTTTGGGAGCCTCCGATACGATGTTCGTGCGCTTCAGTTGGGCGGACCGCGAGATCAACCGCGGCAGCTTCTTCGCGGCACCGGGCAATGGGGGCAATGGGTTCAACGACTTTCCGCTCTTGCAGCTGCCAAAAGCCTGGTCGGTGGCTGGCGGGGAGACACACGTCTTTTCCAGCGCGCTGGTCAATGAGTTGCGTATTGGCTTTACGCGAAACACCGCCGAGCAGTTGAGCCCGGCGACGGCCTCGCTCTACGACCAGTTCGGGATTCGCGGAGTTCCGCAGTTCGAGGGGTTGACCGGCCTGCCGACCTTCAACGTCGTCAACTTCGCCGCGCTGGGAGACAGGACCTTCGCTCCCAATCCCAAGCGGGTCAATGTTTTTCAGGTGACTGACAATGTCTCCTGGACTTCTGGGAACCACGGGATCCGCTTCGGGGGAGATCTGCGATTTCGGCGCAATTACGCGGGGACATCGAACATTGCCCGCGGAAGTTTCACCTTCAACGGACAGTTCACCGCACGGACGGCTGGATCTGGAATTGGCTCTCCGATTGCGGATCTGCTGCTGGGCTTGACCAGCGCGGCGCAGCTCTCGACACGATTGGTCGGGGATTACCGGGATCATTACTACGGCTTCTACCTTAACGACACTTGGCGCGTCACTCCGAAGTTGACGCTCAACCTCGGGGCGCGCTACGAGGTACAGACGCCAATGTGGGAAGCCCAGAACCAGATCGCCAATTTTGATCTCAACCAGAGCAGTCCGACCTATGGACGGCTGGTCAATGCCAAGTCGGGCAGCATTCGGGAACGGAGCTTCTCGAATGTCGATCGGAACAACATCGCGCCACGGTTGGGCTTCTCCTATGCACTCGATGCGAAGACGGTCCTGCGCGGCTCGGTCGGGGTCTTCTACGGTGGGCTTGGCTTCCAGGCGATTGCCCAGCTGGGATCGGCCAACCTCCCCTATTCCGTCAATATCGCCGAGGTCTCGGCGACGACCTCGGCGACGAGCCGGTTGCCGCTCTCGGCCGGGTTCCCGTCCGGATTTCTCGATCCTGCGCGAGCCGTCAATCCGGCAGCTTTTGGCCTGCCGGAGAATTTTCCGATGTCGGAGATCTACCAGTGGAATCTCAATTTGCAGCGCGAGATTGGGGCACAGACGGTGGTCTCCTTGGCCTATGTTGGATCGGGATCGTCCTACCTGCGGGGCTTCAATGATCTGAACGCGCCGCCGCCAGGGCCGGGTGCGATCAATCCGCGTCGTCCTTTCCCGACGTTTGGGGCGATCACCTATTCCTCGCCGTTCGCGCACGCGACCTACCATTCAATGCAGGCCAAGGCAGAGCGGCGCTTCAGTGGCGGGTTCTCGCTCCTCTCGTCCTACACGTGGAGCCACGCGATCGACAACTCAGTCGATGGAGAGGACACGGGGAACGGCTCGGTGACGCCACAGAACCCAATGAACACCAACGGGGAGAAGGGGTCTTCGGGGATCGACATGCGCCACCGTTGGGTGACGAGCGCGATCTACGACCTGCCGTTTGGGGCCAAGGGAGGGTTCCTCGGTGGATCCGGGCTGACGCGGGCCTTGCTCGGCGGCTGGCAGTTGGGCGGGATCTTCAACGTCCAATCAGGGTTCCAGTTGACGCCGACCGTGGCGCCCAACCCCGCCAACACGACGACGACCGCGCGACCCAATGTGCTGCGGAACCCAAACCTCGCGCGGGGCGAGCGGACGGTCGACCGCTGGTTCGACCCGACCGCCTTTGCGACGCCGACCCAGTTCACTTTTGGGAACGCTGGGCGAGGAATTCTGCGGGCACCAGGTTTGGTCAATCTCGACCTGTTGGTCGCACGCAACTTCCAGATTACGGAGCGGTTCCGGGCAGAGCTGCGCGGTGAGCTTTACAATGCCAGCAACTCGGTCCACTTTGGTCGCCCGAATGTCCAGACCAACGCGGGACAGGCGGGTCGCATCACCAGCACGCAGGTTCCCAATCGCCAAGTCCAGTTGGGGCTTCGGCTGGTCTTCTGATTCTTGTCATCCTAATATTGGGGAGCATCTCTGTGGGGGATGGGAAAGGGGCACCACAGAGGCACAGTTCTAATACCAGAGGCACAGAGGCTACCGAGAAATGCCCCCCACCCTTTTCCCCTCTGTGGTCGCTGTGTCTCTGTGATGTTCAGGAAAGGTGCACGTCAAGCGTTGACCTGTTGGTCAGGTTAGTAAAGGAAGGAGTTTCAATGACGGAATGGGTTGGGCAGAAGAGCAGATGGCAACAATGGCTGGTTGTGCTGTTGGTTGTCCTTCTGGGAAGCCTTGGCCTTCTGGGAAGCCTTGGATGGAGGGGCACGACGGTGCTGGCGAAGGAGAGGTCCTCACCCAAGGCTGCACCCGGCTACAATGTTCTTTTCATCTCCGTCGATGACCTCAACAATGATCTGGGGACCTACGGGCACCCGCGCGTTCGCACGCCGAATCTCGATCGATTGGCGGCGCGCGGTGTTCGCTTCGATCGGGCCTACAATCAGTTTCCGCTCTGCAGTCCGAGTCGGTCATCGATTATGACCGGGCTGCGACCGGACACGATCCAGATCTACAATCTCCAAAACCATTTTCGCAGCGTTGTCCCGGACGTGGTGACCCTCCCACAGCTCTTCCGGAAGAATGGCTATTTCGTTGCGCGGGTCGGGAAGATCTACCACTACGGCAATCCGGGGCAGATTGGGACGAACGGGCTTGACGACGAGCCTTCGTGGGAGGTGCGGATCAATCCACGGGGAGTCGACAAGGACGAGGAGCCCCTCCTGACGCGCCACACAGAGGGGGGGCTGGGGTCGGCGCTGACCTACTATGCCTCGCCGGCCCCTGATGAGTCGCACACCGACGGCCAAGTTGCGCTAGAGACGATCCGCCTCATGGAGCGCCATCGCGATCGTCCCTTCTTTCTCGCGGCGGGGTTCTATCGGCCCCATTGTCCCTACATCGCGCCCCAGCGCTACTTCGATCAGTATCCGCTGGAGACGATTCCCGCACCAGATTTTCGCCTCGCCGAATGGGAGCGGATCCTGCCAGCGGCCCGCTCGCTCCGGCTCCCCCATTATGGGATTGGAGAGCAGGCGCAGCGCGAGTCGATTCGCGCCTACTATGCGTCGATCAGTTTTCTCGATGCCAATGTCGGCCGGCTGCTCGACGCCCTCGATCGGTTAGGCTTGGCTGAACGGACATTGGTCGTCTTCTGGAGCGATCACGGCTACCTGCTGGGAGAGCACGGCCTGTGGATGAAGCAGTCCCTCTTCGAGGCGTCGGCACGGAATCCTCTGATCATTGCCGGGCCGGAGGTGGTGCGAGGCAAGGCCTCCCCGCGGACGGTCGAGCTGCTTGACTTATACCCGACGCTGGCCGATCTGTGTCGGCTCGACGGGCGACCTGAGAACCTTGCTGGTGCAAGCCTGCGCCCCTTGCTGACACGTCCTGAGGCTACTTGGCGCCGACCGGCATTGACGCAAGTCCGCCGGGGGAATGACACCGAGAACTTCATGGGCTACAGCCTGCGCACGGAGCGGTATCGCTATACCGAATGGGATGAAGGTCGCCGCGGGGTCGAACTCTACGACTATGCGCGTGATCCCCGCGAGGAGCGTAACCTCGCGGAAGATCCCCGCGCACGACGCCTCGTGCGTCAGATGAAGGCTGAACTGACCCGCGCGCGCCGCCGGTGAGAGTTCTTGATCTCACGGTAGATCGGGAGAGGGCTCAGGCGAAGGCACCAAGGGAAGAGGTTGGAGCGCTGGCTATCGGAGCACAGTCCTTCAACCTGTCCAGGTGTCGCACCTTCCTCGCTCTGTTCTGATTCTCACGGAGCCACGGAGGTATGGAGGCACGGAGAAGGATGGAGCCTTCTCTTGTCCCTCTGTGGCTGTTGGAGACAGTTTGACCAGAGGCGAACAGTGCTCAACCGCCCTGATCGTCTTGGACGTTGCTCGCCCTGGCCTCCCGGATGAACTTGGACCCACCTATGCCTGAAAGACCTTGAGGATCGGATCTCCTCCGAAGTTGGTCAATTGCTGGTTTCGGCCTCCAAAGTAGTAGGTCAGTTTCTGGTGCTGAAGGCCAAGGGCGTGCAGGATCGTCGCGTGGAGGTCGTGAACAGAGTAGGGATCGACTGCGGCCTTGAGGCCGAACTCGTCTGTCTCCCCAAGGGATTGGCCCCCCTGGATTCCCCCACCCGCCATCCACATCGTGAATCCGTAGTTGTTGTGGTCGCGGCCGATCCCCGATTCCGACATCGGCATGCGACCGAACTCCCCCCCCCAGACGACGAGGGTCGAGTCGAGCAGACCGCGTGCCTTGAGGTCACGCAGCAGCCCGGTGATGGGGAGGTCCGTCTCCTTGCAGTGGAGACGATGGTTCTCATCAAGGCCGAAGTGGGCATCCCAAGACTCTTGCTGGTGGCCTCCGCCGTGGTACAGCTGGATGAACCGGACTCCACGTTCGACGAGCCGACGGGCGGTCAGGCACTGCCGCCCGAAGAAGTCGGTGTGCTTCTCGTCAATCCCATAGAGTTTCCGGGTCGCCGGCGTTTCGCTGCTCAGATCGACCGCCTCGGGCGCATGGGTCTGCATCTGGAAGGCCAATTCATAAGAAGCGATCCGGGCATCGAGGTCACTGTGCTGGGATTGCCGCTCGCGATGCTCGCGGTTGAGCTGTTGGATGAGGTCGATCTCTCTTCGTTGCAATTGGGGATCGACCCACTTCGGTGGGACCAAGTCAACGATGGGTGTGTTGCCGGGCCGGAAGGAGGTGCCCTGGAAGGCTGCGGGCATGAAGCCAGACGACCAGTTCGGAGATCCTCCGATCGGACCTCCTCGCCAGTCGTACATGACGATGAAGGCCGGCAGGTTCTGGTTCTCCGTCCCCAGCCCGTAGGTGACCCACGACCCGAGTGACGGATTGCCTGGACGAATATTCCCGCTATTCATCAGAAAGATGGCGGGGGCGTGGTTATTGCTGAGACTGTGCAACGACTTGATGACGCAGAGATCGTCGGCGACCGTCCCGAGATGGGGAAAAAGTTCGGAGATGGCGATGCCGCTCTGACCGTGCCGTTTGAATTCGTATGGCGAGGCCATGAGGTTGCCGTTCTTGTTGAAGGTCTCCAGCTTCTCGCTGGTCGGGAGGGGTTGCCCGTGCATCTTCTGCAGCATCGGCTTTGGATCGAAGAGGTCGACCTGACTCGGTCCGCCATACATGAACAGGAAGATGACCGACTTCGCCTTCGCCGGAAAATGGCTCGTCCGGGGCGCCAGCGGGGAAGGGGCGCTCTTGCTCTCCTCCGGACTGGCCGGCGTCGCGGCGAGCAATCCCTCTTGATCGAGCAGCGAAGTCAACGCCAATCCAGAGAAGCCGGCCCCGGCGCGGAAGAGCAGTTCGCGTCGAGAGAGCGGGCGCGCAGGAAGAAGCGGCAGTGGGGAGTTGGGCATCGGATCTCCTTGTCTTCTCAATCCAGATAGAGAAATTCGTTGAGATTGAAGAGGGCGTGGCAAAAGTCACGCAAGGCGTCCGCGCTTGGCGCAGTCTGGCCAAGTCGGGCGTGCCCCTGGGTCTGGCTGGTGAGAAACTCGCGCGACCAAGTTATTTCACGCTCAGAGGGCGGCCGTTGCAGCGCCAGACGAAAGGCTCGATCGATCTGGTCTTCCAGTCGCGGACCCGCTTCGCGTGTGGCCCTTTCGGCAAGAAATCGCCCCTGCTCCAGCACGAACTGGTTGTTCATCAGAGCGAGCGCCTGCGGAGAAACAGTCGAGGAGGAGCGGCTCGGTTCGGAGATGACGGTCACCGGGCAATCGAAGACCTCGAGCATCGGGATGAGGACCGAGCGTTTGACAAAGATGTAGACGCTTCGACGGAAGGTCTCCTCGTGATCGCGGGCGTCGAGCGGCCATTTCGGTCTCGACCCGGTGTTGATGATGTCAGGATCGATGCGGGGATAGATTCCCGGCCCAAACATCGTCGGGTTGAGCTTGCCACTGACTGCGAGGAAGCTGTCGCGGATGGCCTCGGCTTCGAGCCGTTGCGGCTCTCTCCGCCAGCGGAGCCGATTCTGTGGATCGCGCTCGCGGGCCACCGGCTGGTCCGCTCCCGATTGGCGGTAGGTATTCGAGAGGAGCATCAGACGATGGATCGGCTTCCATCGCCAGCCAGCCCGCTCCCGGAATTCGAGGGCCAGCCAGTCGAGCAGTGCTGGATGACTTGGCCGGTCTCCCGTCAGTCCGAAGTCGCTCAAGGTCTGCACCAGGCCGGACCCAAAATGGTGCTTCCAGATTCGATTGACCGCGACCCGCGCCGTCAGTGGATTGTCCGGATGAACAATGAAGTCAGCGAGCTGTCGCCGTCGCTGGGTAGGCGCGAGATCCCGGCCATCGGAGAGGACGGTCGGCAGGCCCGGTTGGACCTCCTCGCCCTTGGTGCGCCAATTTCCCCGGAGGAGCAGGTAGCTCTTCTCCGGTGCTGCTCGATCGGCGACGCCCATGGCGGCGGGATACGGGGCGGGACGCGTCGCCTGGATGGCGTCGATCTCCTTCTGGATCGCACGTCGCTGGGCCAACTGCTCGGTCGACATCCGCTCCTCAATCTCCTCGGGTTGAATCTTGATCTCCTTGGAGAAGCGGGCCAACGTCTCCGCCCGGAACTCGTCGCGGGTCTTGGTCCCAAAGCCACTCGATCGTTCGGCGAGGCCCACGTGAAAGTCGACCTTCTCCTGGAGCAGGGCCTCGCGGAACGGCTTGTCGAGCACGCCAAGACGCGCCCGGAACGGTTTGAGTCGCTCATCGACCGCCTTGTTCATTGCCTGATGCGTGGCAATCGTCTCCTGGTCGACAAGCGGTCGTTCCGTCTTGGCGGCGGGGGAGAAGATCGCTGACATCCGGTAGTAGTCGCGTGTCGGCAAGGGGTCGTACTTATGGTCGTGGCAGCGGGCACAGCCGAGGGTGATCCCGAGGAAGACCGACGACGTGGTCGAGACCATATCGTCGAGCTCGTCACTGCGTGTCTCCTCGTTGTTGACGTTGTCGACCGTTGGTCCATTGCGGCAGAATCCAGTGGGGATGAGTGCCTCCGCATCGTCAGGGTGAATCTGGTCATTGGCCAGTTGCGCCCGGACGAATTGGTCATAGGGCAGGTCCTTGTTGAAAGCTCGAATCACCCAGTCCCGATAGTGCCAAGCGTGCGGCCGGTCGTAATCGAACTCATAGCCACCGGAGTCCGCGTAGCGGGCCAAGTCGAGCCAATGGCGCCCCCACCGCTCGCCGTAGTGAGGCGAAGCAAGCAGCCGGTCGACGACCGCCTCATACGCCGACTCGAACTTCTCATCTGGAACTTTGAGAAAGGCCTCGACCTCCTCGTAGGTCGGGGGAAGACCCGTCAGGTCGTAGGTCACCCGCCGCAGGAGGGTCCTTCGATCGGCTGGAGGCGCCGGCGTGAGCCCCTCGCGTTCCAGTCGACTGAGGATGAAGGCGTCGATCTCATTCCGAACCCACTCTTTCCGCTGGACTGCGGGAACGGGGGGGGGGACTGGCTTGACGAACGACCACCACTGACGGTCTTCCGCCGTGATCGAATAGCCGGCGGCGCGGGTCGGGATGGCTCCACTCGAAGCCACCGGGGTATCGAGTTGGCGAATCCAATCGGCGAAGGTGGCAATCTCTTGCTCATTGAGCTTGTCACCCATCGGCATCGCCGGCTCTTCCTGGTGAGTGATCAGCCGATAGAGCAGGCTCTCCTCCGGTTTGCCCGGAACGACCACGGCTCCCCGTTTGCCCCCACGCAGGATCGATGCCTCGGTCCGGGCGTCAAATCCCGAACGTTGGATTCGCTCTCCGTGGCAGGAGAGGCAGTGGGTCGCCAGGATTGGGGCGACTTTGCTGGCGAAGAGACCGCTCTTGTCATCCGTTTCCCAGCGCGCGGTGACAGGCGGAACCAGCACGAGGCCAGCCAGGGCCAGCAGGATGATCTTCTTCATCCACTGGCGGTGTTGGATCCTTCTCGGGAGTCTCAGCATCGCAATTCTTTCCTTAGGACTCTTTGCTTGGCTATTGCTTGACTGGGGTGGCGCCTCACGAGTGCCAACGTGCCTGGCAGGTTGGGAGAGGCACCATCTTCCGGTTGCTACGATCAGCTCATCCGCAGACTAACCACAGCCCCCCACAGTCCCCCTGTGGTCAATACTTCATGAGGAACATCCCCTCAGCCAAACTGAGGCTGAGGGATGACGATTGAATGATTGTTGAATGGTTCTATCAAGAGATTCAACCGCTGTCAGGTTTGACGCGCTCGAATCAGAACCCGATGGAGAAGGTATGCTTCCCCGGCCTGCTTGTCAATTGCGCAGGGTTCCCGCGCCCTTTGCAATCCGAACGGGGTGCGCTATCCTCACCCGCACGTCCGGTGAAGTCCTTCAGGTTAGAAGAGACTGCGAGCAGTTCACGCCGTCGGGATTCCCTCACCAATCGGTGTTGAAATCAGAGATCGCGATCCAGGTAGATCGCCAACGGAGCAGCGCATGTCAAACAAATATACCAAAGAGCAACAAGAGCAGGTCTGGAAGCAAAACCTTCGTTGTTGGGAGCGGCAAGAGATCTGGAGTTGCCGAGCCCTTTTCCTGCTTTTTGTCCTGATGGCGGCAGGTCCGCTGGGAGGTAAGATCTGGGCGCAAACGTCCGCGAGGTCCAAGACTCAGTCCTCTTCGATGCGATTGCCAAAGATCCCGGGCGCCAAGCCGCGTAACATCATCCTGATTTTGACGGATGATCATCGCTACGACGCCCTCGGCTTTCTCAAAGGGCAGTCCTTTCTACAGACACCGGCGCTCGATGCCATGGCCCGCCAGGGAGTTCACCTCAAGAATGCCTTCGTCACGACCTCGCTCTGCAGCCCGAGTCGGGCCTCGATCCTCACTGGCCACTATGCCCATCGTCATCGGGTCGTCGATAACAACAATCCCGTCGGGTCCGATCTTGTCTTCTTCTCCCAGTATCTCCAGTCATCCGGCTACCGGACGGCGATGGTTGGGAAATGGCATATGGGCGGAGAGGTCGATGATCCCCAACGTGGCTTCGATCACTGGGTCAGTTTCAAAGGGCAGGGCACGTATCTCCCCAGCCGCAACGGACTCAATGTCGATGGCAAGCGGGTTCCACAAAAAGGATATATCACCGACGAGCTGACCGATTACGCGATCAAGTGGCTTGACCAGCAGTCGTCCGCTCGACCCTTCATGCTCTACCTCTCCCACAAAGGAGTACACGCCGAGTTTGAGCCCGCTGAGCGCCACAAAGGGCGGTATCTGGGCGAATCCTTCCGGTCCCCGCTCTCACAGGATCCATCGTGGATCCCGGGATTCCCGATGTGGGTGCAGAATCAGCGCAACAGCTGGCATGGCATCGAGTACCCCTACCATTCAGATCTCGACATCGCCAACTACTACAAAAGGTATGCCGAGACCCTCCTCGGGGTCGACGACAGCGTCGCCCGGGTCAACGACTGGCTGCGGCGGAAGAACCTGCTCGACTCCACCCTCGTGCTCTACATGGGCGACAATGGCTTTGCCTTCGGCGAGCACGGCTTGATCGACAAGCGCACTGCCTACGAGGAGTCGATGCGGATTCCGATGCTCTTGCAGTGCCCCGAATTGGTCGCCGGCGGGAAGACGGTCGAGGAGGTGGTGGCCAATATCGACGTCGCGCCGACCCTCCTTGAAGCGGCCGGTCTGCGCCCGCCCGCTTCGATGGATGGCCGGAGTTTTCTCGGCGTTGTTCGAGGGACCGAACAGAACTGGCGAACAGAACTGCTCTATGAGTACTACTGGGAGCGCAATTTCCCCCAAACTCCAACGATCCACGCGCTGCGTGGGGATCGGTACAAGTACATCCACTACCATGGCATCTGGGATACGGATGAACTCTTTGATCTGCGGGAAGATCCCTTCGAGACCCGCAATCTGCTGACCCGTCCCGAACATCAGCCAGTCGTTCGCGAGATGAACCGCAAACTCTTCGATCTCCTCGAGGCGACTGGAGGTCTCTACCTTCCTCTTTATCGGGATCGGGGAGGGCAGAACAATCTTCGTCACGCAGACCGGTCGAAGGCGGCCCCTTTTCCTGACCGGATGCTGCGCCGCTGAGCCCTCTGCCCCTTCGATCCGCAAGAGGAAAAGCCCGGCAGAGTCGACCCTCCAATGAGAAGGTCACTCTACCGGGCTTTTCTCGATCGATGACGGGGAGGGGCAGGGGATAGACCCTACTTTTTCCCGCCGCGGACGATCTCTCCCCCCGCATTCTCCCAGGCACCCATTCCGCCAAGGAGAGCTGCCGCACCACTGAATCCAGCCTTTTCGAGAAGGAACGCCGCACGGGCGCTCGTGTGCTCGGTCGGTCAGGTACAGTAGGCGATGATCTTCTTGTCGCGTGGGAGCCCGGTAAATTCACCAGCCTCCAGCTTGTTGAGGGGGATGTCCAAGGCCCCCCCGATGTGGGCCGCTTCGTAGGAAGCTGTTCCCCGGACGTCGATGACGATCGCCTTGCCTTCCTTGACAAGCTTGATTGAGTCTTCGGCTGTCACACGGGGTGCCGCGTCTTCGGGATGGTTCTCATGGGAATCGGCGGCCTGTGTGACCGCCGGTGTCAGCGACCCACTCCCCATCGGCTCCTCGGAGTTGCCACAGCCGAAGGAGAAGAGGAGCAGGGCACCTGGCGCTACGAGCCGACAGGAAAGTTGTACAAGTCGCATAGTCTCCACTCTCTGGTTGATGTTTTCAATGTTGGGCAAGGGCCACGATGGCCATTCATCCGCGGAAAGTGTACACGAAGTATGGGCGCGGTCTCAATAGAGGCCGAGATCCGATCCAGATCGTGCCGGTGAGAAGAGGCCGGGCTTTAGCGGGGACAGTTCCGTGCTTTCCGAAAGCCCTGCTGAAGGGCCTCTCTCTCGGAGGCGAAAGGGACACGGTTGCGGGGAGAGACACGATGGTAATCGGGGCAGTCTGGGAGATGATAGATCCCGGAGTTGCGATTCCCCCGAACCTGAGAGGCGAGAGTGGTGCCTGTGACATCGGCTCTGGGGGCAGGGGAGCGACGAGTGGACGATCCCTCGCGCTTACTGGCCCGGTAATCCCAGGGGGGGACGGGAGCGGCGTCCATCCAGAGGCCACGGCGCGCCGTGCGAGCCTCTCGTTCGACACGATCGAT